>CAJWAH010000060.1 GCA_913020095.1 uncultured Synechococcus sp. | reverse complement strand
CAGAACTCGGAGCTGTTGCGTCTGCTAGAGACCGAGGAGGCACAGACGTCGAAACTCGAGCTCGAAAACCAAAAGGTGAGGCAGGAAGCTGACACACTGAAGGGCAAGTACGGCTCGCTGCTGACGACGGCCAAGACACACGAGGAAATGGCGGCCCGCGCTGCACGCGAGGGGCAGCTGCGTGCGGAGGAGGTACGGCTGTTGCGTGCTGAGACGGAGCAGCTCCGCACGGCCAACGCCTGCTACGACCACAAGAACGCCCTCGGCAGCGGCTGCGCCTTCTGCGGCGCGCGCGGCCGCAGGTGGTCTTCTTCCCCGCCTTCCAGCTGCTCGTGCCGCCAATGTTCGCCGGAGCGGCCATGGCCATGTCGAGCGTCTCCGTCGTGTGCTCCTCGCTGCTTTTGCGCCTCTACCAGCCGCCGCGCCCGCTCTCCATGCGAATGGGGGCGATGGCTGCAGGCCCCGGTGGGCCTGTTCTGACCATGACTGTACGCAAGGTGGCGCCTGGGGATGCTCCTCTCGGACGGGCGCCGGGCGGGGCGCGCCGATCAGAGCGCGAGACGAGCAGCGTGCCGCTGGCGGCGTAACAACCAGCCGAAGAGATTCTGCAACCGTCAGGACTGGACGGGCAGCGTCATTAGCAAGGCAATGAGAGAGTCTGAGCCAGGCCATGTCCCTAAAAGCAGTTGAGTGCCCCGGTGATGTGTGCCACAGCCATCACGGCGGCCATGAAGTGGAGCGCACTGAACTCCGGCAGAACCTGGAAGGCCATGGCCACGACTGGTGCGAGCGCCTAGCCGAGCGTATCTACGAGATGTCTGTCGACACCTTCTCCCAGATGGTGCTGCCGATGCTGCAGCAACAGGGCTGGCAGCGGCGTCACCTGGAGTGGGAGTTCAAGCTCTCAGAAGAGCCGATGGAGGTGGAGCGCACCCTGGCTGACGGCACCATCAATGCCGTGGAAAGCTTCTTCCGCAGCAGCGAAGTGCAGCGCCTATTTGTGCAAGAGCTGGTGGGCGGCACCTACGCCGAAGCCGATCACAACAACCTGCGCTCCAAAGCCGTGCGCCAGGTGATCGAGACGGAACTGTTGGCCTTTTTGAGCGAGCACAACGAAGAGCTGCTCGACCGCGTAGGCGAGGCGCTACTGGGCGAAGCCCATGGCGACTTTGACCTGGCCCGCCAGCAGGCCAAAGATGGCCTCGACGATGTGCATCACCTGCTCGTCAACCACAGCGAGGCGATTCGCTAAGCCAGCCTGATCAAGGCGCCCTATTGATGCATCTGGTTGAACCAGTAGCCGGCCAAGGTCCATGAGGACCACAGGAACATGGCGAGGAACAACCAGTTCAACCAAGGGGGGCGCCGGTCGTTCTCAAACATTGCTGCGCAGCCAACAAAAGGCACATTCGAAGCCTAAATCGGCCCTTTGGCATCGCAGCGATTGGGAAATCTTGCTGAACCCCATCACCCTGTCGCCAGGGAATTTCCACAGTGAAGGCGACGTCTTTTTGTGGCCCATGACGGACCCCAACAAGGAGATCCAACTTTTGGAGAGTCCTGACGTTGAGCACTGCAGCGCTGAGCAGATCCAAGCGGTGATGGTCGACTCCTGGTACCGCGGCGGTGAGCGGTATTGGCGCATTGATCAACAACCCAGCACGGACGGCTGGGTGGGCACACGCCACTACGACGACTGATGCAAGACATCGTTCAAGAGCTGCGCTCAATCCAGACCCTGCTGGATTGCTTAATGGAGAAGCGCTTGCAGCTGCCAAGCGGCCGTCGCGCCCAGCTGGAGCGCACCTGCGATCAGTTTCAGCAGGTCATGAGCAGCCTGGCCAAGGTCCCTGAGGCGGGTGAGGAGCAACAAACCCAGCAACTCAGGGAGCTGCTCAGCGCGATTGAGGAGCTGCATCTCTGCCTGGAGCCCCTGGAAGCGCCCTGCAGCGATCTTGTAGCCAGGCTGCCGTAAGCCGGTCGCCCCAACAGGCGAAGGGGGCATCGCCCCAGCCGTGGAAGCCGTTGTGGCCACCGCCACGGCTGATCACCACCTCAAAGGCGTGGTGGCGGCCCTGCTGCCTCTGGGCTTCAGCGACGGGCACCCATGGGTCATCGTCGGCCTGCAGCAGGAGCGTTGGGGTGCGCAGTTGGCCCAAGCGAGGCGCTGGACTGGCCTGCTGGTAGTAGCGCTCCACGCCGCCATAACCCCAGCGCGGCGCAGTGATTAGATCATCAAAGGCGCGGATGCTGCGCACCTGCTGCAGGCCCTCGCGTTCAGCGGGCGTCACGGAGCTGTCGTCCTCCAGGGTTTGCGCCACCAAACGGCGCATCAACCAGCGCTGATAAACGCGATTGCGGGGCCGCTCAATCGAGGCCGAACACGCCGCCAAATCCAAGGGACTGCTGGTGCAGACCAAGCCATCAAGGGCATCGGCCTGCTCCAGGCAGGCGTTGAGCAAGATCGTGCCCCCCAGGGAAATGCCTGCCCCCAGCAGGGGCTTGCCGCCAGCCAGCTGCCGGGCGCGCTCGAGCACGGGCCAGAGATCACGGTTGCAGTGGGCCGCATAGGTGCCTGAGGCCAAGGCCCGCCCCTTGCCGGCCCCACGCAGGTTGAGGCGCAGCACTGAAAAGCCAGCGGCCTGCAGCGCCAAGCCCATGCGCCTGAGGCCTTCGCGATCACTGTGGCCGCCGAGGCCATGCAGCAACAACACCAGCCCCTGGGCATCGGGGCAATGGTCGTGAACCGCCAGCAACTGGCCGCCGCAGGCCATGGGCACCCGCACGTGCTCACCGAGGTCAACGGGCAGCCGCGGTGGCTTCAAGGTGTCGCGCAGGGTTTGCAGGTCACCGCCCAGCCAGGGCAAGCGAGCCCGAAAGCCGTCTGCTGCGATCTCACTCCAACCGGACTGGCTCAACGCTTCAAAGGATCGGCAACATCTCCTGCTCGACGCTGCGGGCTGCCGCTTGGGCCCGTGCACCTCGACGCCGGCGTAAACGCCGAAGCCGCAGGATCAAAGGATCAATGTCGCATTCCTTATGCCAGCAGCGCTCCAAGCGCCGCCGCAACCCCGGTGGAACCGAGGACGAGGAAGGGTTGGGTGTTGGGAACTGGGGCATCTCATCTCACGCGCCTCGATGGCCGGAAACTAGTGACGCCAGAAGCGTTCAGCCTGCGCAGAAGTACTCAAAAGGGCTCAGTCACATTTGGTCAGGCCAGGGGCTGAGCCAGTCACAGTTCTGTGATTCGCATGGGTCTTAATGAAAGTGCGGAACGAAACAGGCACCCGGAGCCAGCCGCGAACACGTCACTTCGAACTCCGCTGCCGGGCAGTGGAGTTTTTTTTTGACCAAGCCCAGGACAGACCCAGTACGCTCCCGTCCATGGCGTTCACCCTCCCACTGATCGCAGCCCTTCTGGGCGGAAGCCTGATCAGCCAGGTGCCCTTACAGGTGCAGCCGTACCGCGGCGGCAGCGAGGAGGAGAGCACCCCTGAAGAGGTGCTTCCAGAAGCCGAAGACGACAGCGACGACAACGACTGGTTGAGCGGACCGAGCGAGGAGCCCGAGGAGAGCGCCTTGGAGCTGCAAGTCCCGCCGCTAACGCCACCACCGGCCTTCAACAAACGCCGGTTCAAAAAACCCGTGGTGCGCCCAGGGCTGCCCCGCTCCCTGCACATCGACAGCATTGAGCCGATTGATCGGTGAGCAGTCGCTGATCCGGTGATGCTCGTAACACTCCGGTCGTCAGAAAAGTGCGACGTTTCGCGAACTCACAGCTGATTCGGGGCTTTTCCCGAGCAGCGTGGTCCGCAATCGGAGGTTGCCATGACCATTGGATCGTCTCCGCACCGCAGCCTGGGTCCAACCCTGGTGTGGCTCGAAGCCCGTCTGGCCGAACTCGAGGCCAAGGGTGACTACGAAGCCAGCTTTGCCTTGACCAGCGAAATGGCTGACTGGTTGATGCGCTCGCCCGAAGCCATGCATGAGCCCCTGCTGGTGCCGCCCACCATCGCCAGCCTTAATCCGTAGCGATTCCGCATAAAGGCCGTTAGCCTTTTGCCCGTCGAGTTCGGTGAAGCGTCGATGGGCAGCGCTGCTGCAGCGGTGGAAAACCTTGTGGTGATTGGTTCCGGCCCTGCCGGCTACACCGCAGCTCTCTACGCCGCACGGGCCAACCTGAGCCCCTTGCTCATCACCGGCTACCAAGACGGTGGCATCCCTGGTGGTCAGCTGATGACCACCACCCACGTTGAAAATTTTCCCGGCTTCCCCGACGGGATCCTTGGCCCTGAGCTGATGGACCGGATGAAGTCCCAAGCCGTGCGCTGGGGCACCCGGCTGATCGAAGCCGATGCCGAAACCCTCGATCTCTCCCAGCGGCCTTACCGAATCCAAGTGGACGGCCAAACCGTTGTGGCCCACAGCGTGATCCTGGCCACTGGAGCCAGTGCTAATCGGCTGCACATCGACGGCGAGGACACCTACTGGAGCCGCGGCATCAGCGCTTGCGCCATTTGCGATGGCGCCACACCCCAATTCCGCAAAGCCGAATTGGCCGTTGTCGGCGGCGGTGATTCCGCTTGCGAAGAAGCCGTGTACCTCACCAAGTACGGCTCCCATGTGCACCTGATCGTGCGCAAAGACAGCCTGCGGGCCAGCCGGGCCATGGCCGATCGCGTCTTGGCCAATCCCCAGATCACCGTGCATTGGAACCGCCAGGTGGGCGGCTTTGGTGGTGATCAATGGCTCGAGCAACTGCAGCTGCAAGACAGCGAAGGCAGCCCCTGCGAAACCCTGGCGGTGAAGGGCCTGTTTTATGCCATTGGCCACACCCCCAACACCCGCCTGGTGAAAGGGCAACTCGAGCTCGATGCCAAGGGTTATCTGGTGATCGAAGGCGGCTCCCCCAACACCAGCAAAGAGGGCGTGTTTGCCGCTGGTGATGTGGCTGATGACCAGTGGCGCCAAGCGATCACCGCCGCCGCCAGTGGCTGCCAAGCGGCCCTGGCTGCCGAGCGCTGGCTCAGCCACAACGATCTAGCGGTCACCATCAGCCGCGAGGAGGTGGAGCCCAAGGCCGCGGAACTGCCTCAGCCCACCACCACGGCCACCGAAGCCGATTTCAGCGCAGACGCTCTCTGGCAAGGCGGCAGCTATGCCCTGCGGCGGCTGTATCACGAGAGCCCCAAACCACTTCTGGTGACCTACACCTCACCAAGTTGCGGGCCATGCCACGTGTTCAAGCCGCAGCTGAAGCGGGTGCTCAACGAACTCGAGGGCGCTGCCCAGGGGGTGGAAATCAACCTGGAAGACGAACCCGAGATCGCCGCGCAGGCCGGAGTGACCGGCACGCCGACGGTCCAACTCTTCTACGGAAAAGAGCTCAAAAAGCAATGGCGCGGGGTTCAGCAGCGCAGCGAGGTCAAGCAGGCGATTGAAGCGCTGCTTTAACGGCGGCGCGGCGGGCCACCGGCGTTGCGTTCGCGGTAGGTGATGCGGCCACGGCTGAGGTCATAGGGGCTGATCTCCACCAGCACCTTGTCGCCAGCCAACAATTTGATGCGGAACTTGGTGAGCTTGCCTGCGGCGCGGCAGAGGCACTGGTGACCAGCCGGCTGCTCGAGAGTGACCAGGTAAAAACCGTTCCCCTGTTCCTTCTCAATGACTCCGGAGGTTTCAATCATGCAGCTGCTGGGTTCGCTCGTCCAAGGAATATTCACTTTATAAGGTCTAGTGGCTTCAACTTGCCTGCTGCTTCACAAGCCCTACGGAGTGCTGAGCCAGTTCAGCCCTGAACCTGGCAGCCGTTGGGACTGCCTGGCCTCCTTCGTTCCGGTCAAAGGCGTCTATGCCGCTGGGCGCTTGGATGCCGATAGCGAGGGGCTGCTGCTGCTCACCAGCGACGGCCAGCTGCAGCATCAACTCACCAACCCACGCTTTGGCCACTGGCGCCAATACCGGGCCCAAGTGGAAGGGGCGCCAACAGAAGCTGATCTCGAACCGCTCAGGCGTGGCATCCAACTCAAAGATGGGCCCAGCCGCCCGGCGCGGGCCCAATTGCTGGATCCAGAGGTTGCCGCTGCCATCGCTGAGCGCGATCCACCAATCCGCCACAGGCTCAGCGTGCCCACCCGATGGCTGCAGCTGGAGCTCACCGAAGGCCGCAACCGTCAGGTCAGGCGCATGACCGCAGCCATTGGCTTTCCCACGCTGCGGCTGATCCGCTGGAGCCTGGATCTGATGGACGGCCAGCCGCCCCTCTCGTTAGAGGGCATAGAGCCCGGCCAGTGGCGCTGGGTCTCAGCGATCGAGGAGCAACGACTGAAACGATTGAGGCGTTAGCCCAGCACGTCTTGAAGCTCGCGCACGGTCATCAATTGGCCGTAGTAGTAGTTCGCCTGGGCCCTCGCCGCGGGATCCTCCAAGCCATCGATGGCATCAGGACCGATCGAGGCCCAGAGGTTGTTGCCGCAAGCGCGATCCAAGGCAGCCGTGGCCTCAGATTCCATGTTGGCCAAGCGCCGTTGCAGGTTTTTGATCTGGGCAATGGCCATGGGCTCAGAAAGGCAGTTTCTTCTTGGCGTCCTTATCGAGGTCGGCTTCCATCTCGCGCAAGCGCTTGAGGATGCTGCTGAAGTATTCCTCCAGATACCCCTCAAGGGAAGTGGTCTCGGCTGGATCCAATCCAAAGGCCTCGTAGCTCTCCTCCATTGGCGCGGTGAGGCTGACGCCACCGCCGGTGACCTCAGCAAAGGCCAAGCGCTCGGCAACATTCACGCCGGGCTCAAAGAACGACACCAGGCCCTGCATCGATTGCATCAAGGCGGGCGGCACGCGGATCACGCGAGCCTCTTTACGGGCTAGGCGCTCACACAGTTGCACCACTTCGCCGGTGTTCCAGGCCTTGGGGCCCACCACCGGGTAGCTACCGCCAATGGTTTGCTCACGGCCCAAGGCAGCCACCGCAAAGCGGGCCACGTCTTGGGTGTTCATGTAAGCGATCGGGGTGCTGCTGCCACTCACCCAAACGGTTTGTGACTCCAGAACGGGAATCGCAAACTGCCCAATTACGCCCTGCATGAAGGCGCAGGTGCGCAGGATCGTGACATCGAAATCGCTCTCTAAAAGCATCTGCTCGGTGCAGTGCTTGATGTCCATCAGAGGCACCGAGCGAAAGCGCTCGGCCTCCAGCAACGAGGTGAACACAATCCGGCGCACGCCTTTGGCGCGGCACTGGTTGTAGAGATTCAGCTTGCCGTCCCAGTCGATGCGATACACGCTCTCGCTATCGGTGGCGCGGGCGGTTGCCGCATCGATGACAGCCTCTTGATCCTCCAGGGCATAAGCCAAGGAGTCGGGATCCAGCAAGTTGCCGCGGGTGAGCTCACAGCCCCACTCCTGCAGGAATGAGGCCTTACGCGGAGCGCGCACCATGCAACGCACCGTGTGGCCGGCATCCAGTGCCTGCTTGGCAATTTGGCGGCCCAGGGTCCCCGTTCCACCAAGTACCAGAACCCGCATCAGCGCACTACAGCGACGGCGAGCTTAGGGACAGAACAGCGCGAGCGGGTTCAGTCGCCCTGGAGCTTGAGCAGCAGGGCGCCACCAGCGAGGCCCAGAGGAATCAGCACCCAAAACAGGGCAGCAGTGCCAAAGATCTCCGAGGCCATGGACGAGCAACAAGTGGCAGCCAGCTTATCCAGCCTTGGCAGCAGCGAACACCTCAGGCCATGGCGCATCGGTTCGAAACTGCCCAGCCGCAATGCCACTGGCCTGTGCGCGCCAGCCGCCCTGCTGCAAACGGGCCAGCAGATCCTTCAACTTTGGCGGCCCGCCCTGAAGTTGGCGCGCCAGATCGGCCAAATCGCTGGCTTCTGCTGGCAAGCCGTCATCAGCCTGAAGCCGTTGCAGCAAGCGCCTGGATGTTGGAGCC
>CAJWAH010000059.1 GCA_913020095.1 uncultured Synechococcus sp. | reverse complement strand
CCTCCAGCTCCACCGCACCGTGAGCAGCAGTGGCAGCAGCAGCGGGGTGGCGGTGCAGTTCGGACGGCTGGCCGCGGCGCTCCCGGGCTATATCGAGGAGTATGGTCACGGTTGGGTGCCCGGAAGCTACGTGAGGCCCGCCGACGGCTACACTATGGGCATCGACGCGGCAAAGGCCCGCAAGGAAGGGTCGAGCTCGGCAGTTGCGGTGGACGTGCTGGAAGAGTTGCTGACGAACGAGATTTACGAGATGGAGAGCCATTTCGATGCGCGCGAGAAGAGCTATCACGCAAAGGCGACTGCGCAGGACAAGAGCCACCAGGCAAAGATGCAGGTGATGGAGAAGGAGGTGGTGAGACAGGAAGAGCTCAAGGTGGCGGCGATAGCTTCTTGGCCCACAAGTTGATCAAACCGCTGGGGCCTGTACTTGTGGTGCAGCGGTTCGTAGGCCATGGGTGGAGGCTACTCAGCCTTGTCGCTCTCTCCCAGTAGCCGTTTGAGCTGTCCTTCCAATTCATCGACTGCAGCCAACTGATCCGCCAGTGATTGGGCCTGCAACCGCGGCAGTGCATCGCTGTTGCTCTCGCGCTGCCACCACTGCTCCATCTGCTGTAGTTCTCGCTCCAGTCGTGCTTGCAGCCGCTCGCGCAGGCTTGATAGTTCAGCCAGGGCCCGGCGGGCCACGCCAGCTCCCTGCTCCATGCTCAGCCCCCGTTGCAGCAACAGCCGCACGGTCGCCAGGAGGGCCGCCGGCAGCATCTGACCCATCGCCAAAGCCCCCAGCGCACCGCTGCCCAGGGCCCGCTCCACCTGGCTGCTGCGGTGTTGACCGGTCTTGCACCAGACCGCGAAGTGCTCACAGTTGTTGAACAGCAGGTTGTAGCGCTGCTCGCCAATGCGGCTCATGGCCCTGCGCAGGGTCTGGCCGCTGGGATCAGCTTCGTCGTAGCTGATCACCCGAGGGGTTTCGCCCAAGCAAAACTCCTCGAGGGGGCTGCGCAGAATCTGCTCCCCTTCGAGGTAGTGGGCCACGCTGCCATCGCCTAGATCAATGCCGTGGTGCATGAACAGCCCGTGGCGCCGTGGCACCTCCAGGTGATCGGCCGCGGCCACGGCGTTAGGCGCTCTGCTGCTCCAGGCTGCTGGGGTGAGGCACCACCTTGTTGCCGTGGCACTCCTCCACCAGCTCCTCGGTGATCACGAACTTCTCCACCTCGTTTTGAGAGGGCAGGTCGTACATCAAATCGAGCATCAGATCTTCAATGATTCCGCGTAGGGCTCTGGCGCCGGTCTTGCGGCGATGGGCTTCGCGGGCAATGGCGCGCACGGCATCGGGCTGGAATTCCAGGCGCACGCTGTCCATCGACAGCAGGGTCTGGAACTGTTTCACCAGGGCATCGCGAGGCTCGGTGAGGATGGCTTCGAGGGCCTGCTCATCGAGGGGCTCAAGCACGGCACTGACCGGGATCCGGCCGATGAATTCGGGAATCAGGCCGTACTTCACCAGATCGTCGGGTTCCAGGTTGCGCAGCACTTGGCTGGCCTCTTGATCCTTTTGACGGGTGCGGCCGTTGCGGGTCTCGCCAGGCACAAAGCCGATGGCGTTGCGGCCCATGCGGCGCTGGATCACATCGTCGAGTCCGACAAAAGCACCACCACAGATGAACAGGATTTGGCTGGTATCGATCTGGATGCAGTCCTGGTAGGGATGCTTGCGGCCGCCCTGGGGGGGCACATTGGCCACGGTGCCTTCCAGCATCTTCAGCAGGGCCTGCTGGACGCCCTCTCCAGACACATCGCGAGTGATCGAGGGGTTCTCGCTCTTGCGGGCGATTTTGTCGATCTCATCGATGTAGATGATGCCGCGCTGGGCCTGCTCCACATCGCCGTCAGCCTTTTGCAGCAAGCGCAGCAGGATGTTCTCCACGTCTTCGCCCACATACCCGGCTTCGGTCAGGGTTGTGGCGTCAGCGACGGCGAAGGGCACCTCCATCATTTCGGCCAAGGTCTGGGCCAGGAGGGTCTTGCCGCAACCGGTGGGGCCGATCAGCAGGATGTTGGATTTGTGCAGGCGCGTGGCACTGGATTCCTGTTCCGTGCTGGCATCGCCTTGCCAGGCCAGTCGCTTGTAGTGGTTGTAGACCGCAACCGATAGAACCTTTTTGGCGTCGTTTTGTCCCACCACCTGCTCATCGAGGTGGGCCTTGATTTCCTGAGGCTTCGGAATCGTGGCGAGGGTGGGAGCTGGCTTGGAGGGCTTGCGGGGTGCGGCTTGCTTGCGGCTGGGATCCCCTTGGCCTTGACGCGCACCAGCCTGACCGTCGACAAGTTCCTCATCGAGGATCTCGTTGCAGAGGTCGATGCACTCGTCGCAGATGTAAACGCCAGGACCAGCAATCAGCTTGCGGACCTGTTCCTGCGATTTACCGCAGAACGAACACTTCAGGTGGGCGTCAAATTTCGCCATTGCCGCCGCGCTAGAGCCTCTGTCAGCAGGATCGGGTCCAAATGGCCCCGCGTCACCCCTAATTAGAGGTTTGCTTCGGAATTGTCAGTCGCGCACGACGCGATCGATCAGCCCGTAGGCCACTGCTTCATCCGGAGAGAGAAAGTAGTCCCTGTCTGTGTCTTCAGAAACTTTGGCCAGGTCTTGGCCCGTGTGGGAGGCCATCAAACCGTTGAGAGTTTCTTTCAGGTAAAGGATTTCTTTCGCTTGAATCTCGATATCGACGGCTTGGCCTTGGGCGCCGCCAAGGGGCTGGTGAATCATGATCCGCGCATTGGGCAGCGCCAAACGTTTGCCTTTGGTGCCGCCGGAGAGCAGAAACGCCCCCATGCTGGCGGCCAGGCCGTAACAGATGGTCACCACATCAGGAGCCACCTGCTGCATGGTGTCGTAGATGGCCAAGCCAGCGGTCACCGAACCCCCGGGGGAGTTCACATAGATCTGAATTTCCTTCTCGGGGTCCTCCGCTTCGAGGTACAGCAGCTGAGCCACCACGGCATCGGCAATGGCGTCATCGATGCCGGTGCCCAAAAAGATGATCCGCTCACGCAGCAGGCGTGAGTAGATGTCGAAGGCGCGCTCGCCGCGGCCCGATTGCTCCACCACCGTTGGTACCAGCGTGTTTTGCCAAGAGCTGTGGATGGGGTGGTGACTGATCGCTTCGATCACGGACCGTCGGCTGAGTCGGCTCAATCTATGGGGGTTATCAACTACTCGGCTGCTTTGGTCTTGGCTTTGCTGGTTTTGGCGGCGGGCTTGGCCTTGGCTTGGCCTTCAGCAGCTGGTTCCTTCTCGGCTTTGGCTTTGCTGGTTTTGGCTTTGCTGGCTTTGGCCGGTTTGCCTTCGGCGGCCGGTTCCACCATGGTCAGCTTGGCGTTCTCCTCCAGCCAGCTCAGCAATGTTTCGCGCAGCAGGTCTTCGGCCACCGCGTCGCGCAGCCGTTGAGGATCGATCTTGTTGGTGTCGCTGAAACCAGCGCTCACCTCTTTGATCTTGGCGTCGAGGTCCTTGTCAGCCACGCTGATGCCCTCAGCTTTGGCCAGTGCCTTGAGGGCCAGGCTGCGTTGCAAACGCTCGGTGGCCTCACCGCGGGAGGCTTGGGCCAGGTTTTGCACCGTTTCTGGCGTGAAGAGCTTTTTCACGTCCATGCCCTGTTGCGCCATTTGGGCAGCGGTTTCCTGCAGCAGGCTGTTGATTTCTTCTTTGATCAGGCTTTCGGGCAGTTCCACCTCCAGCTGATCCACCAGAGCCTTCAGCAGAGCTTCGTGGCGGTTGTTCTTCTGACGTTGCTCAGCGTCTTGCTTGAGCCGGTTCTCCAGGTCTTCACGCAGCTCGCTCAGGGTCTTTTTGTCACTGGCTTGCTGGGCGAAGGCGTCATCGAGTGCCGGCAGTTCGCGGCCTTTGAGCTCATCGAGGCTGATCGAGAACAGCGCCTTACGCCCGCGGCAGGTCTCTTCGGGGTAGTCATCGGGGAACTGGCAGTCCACATCTTTTTTGTCGCCGGGCTTCATGCCCACAACGCCCTCAACGAAGCCGCTGATCATGCGGCCCTCTTCGAGTTCCACATCGAGGCCATTGGCGCTGCCACCTTCGATGGCGCTCTTGTCATCGCTGAACACGCCGCTGAAGCTCACGACGGCCACATCACCCATCGCGGCAGCCCGGTCGCTCACCGGAACCAAGGTGGCCAGCTGGCGGCGGGATTGATCCAGCAGTTCATCCACCCGGGCTGGGTCGTAGGCCACGGATTCCGCTTCAGCGCTGAGCCCTTTGGTGCTCTTCAGCGTTGGTGTGGGGGCCACATCCATTTCCAGGGTGACCACCAATTCCTTGGCGGGATCGAATTTCTCCAGCAGCTCCTCAAAGTTGCTGCTCAAGGACGGCTGGCCCAGCACCTCAACTTTTTCCTGTTCGATCGCATCACGCAGCACGCTGTCGACCAGGTCTTCCAAGGCGGACGCCTTGACGCGAAGGGGGCCGATTTGCTGCAGCAGCACGGGTTTGGGAACGCGGCCCTTGCGGAAGCCAGGCAGGCGCACGCTGCGGCTGAGCCTGTCCACAGCGGCCTCGTAGGAGGCTTTGCAGCGGCCGGCGGGAACACCCACCTCCAGGGCCAGACGGCTGCCGGGAAGGCTGGATGTCTTGACCTTGAGAGCGGTGGTCATCGGGGAGGGCGCAGCAAACCAAGCCAGCGATCCTAGAAAGTGATGGTCCGATGGCCAGCTTTGGAGCCATTGCGTATTGTTCCTCTGGCGAAAGCAAAGAGCTGCAGATCCGCTCGCTTGTTGCCAAGACCTGTTGTTATCCCGTTAGTCCCGCTTGACCTTCGCCTCAGCAGCGATTCCCCCCACCGTCGCCATCCTTGGCGCCACTGGGGCTGTTGGACAGGAACTGCTGACCCTGCTTGAGGAGCGCTCCTTCCCGCTGAAGCAGTTGCGGCTGCTGGCTTCTCCCCGTTCAGCGGGCCAAACCGTGGTCTTCAAAGGTCAAAGCTTGACCGTGGAGCCTGTGAGCGCCGAAGCCCTCGCTGGCGTTGATGTGGTGCTGGCTTCCGCTGGTGGTTCGGTGTCACGTCAGTGGGCCCCGGTGGCGGTGGAGCAGGGCGCTGTGGTGATCGATAACTCCAGTGCCTTCCGCATGGATCCGGCTGTGCCGTTGGTGGTGCCTGAGGTGAACCCTCAAGCCGCCCTGACCCACCAAGGAATCATTGCCAATCCGAATTGCACCACGATCCTGCTGACCTTGGCCCTGGCCCCTTTGGCGGCCCTGCGCCCACTGCGGCGTGTGGTGGTGAGCACCTACCAATCAGCCAGCGGCGCTGGTGCTCGGGCGATGGAGGAGCTGCGCCAACTCAGCCGCACCGTGCTCGATGGCGGTGAAGCGCGCAGTGAAGTGTTGCCCCACTCCCTGGCGTTCAACTTGTTTCTGCACAACTCTCCGCTGCAGGCCAATGGCTACTGCGAAGAGGAGCTCAAGATGCTCAATGAAACCCGCAAGATCATGCAGCTGCCAGAGCTGAGCCTTTCGGCCACTTGCGTTCGCGTTCCGGTGCTGCGGGCCCATTCCGAAGCGGTCAACATTGAATTTGAAGCCCCCTTGAGCGTGGCTGAAGCCCGCGCAGCCCTCGCCCAAGCGCCTGGGGTTGAGTTGATCGAAGACTTCGAAACGAACCGCTTCCCGATGCCGACCGATGTGACCGGCCGCGATCCGGTGGCTGTGGGCCGCATTCGCCAGGACCTCAGTCACCCCCAGGCCTTGGAACTGTGGCTCTGCGGCGACCAGATCCGCAAAGGCGCGGCCCTCAATGCGGTGCAAATCGCTGAGTTGTTGCTGGAGTCGGCCCGATGAGCAGCCTGAGCTCAGCCCCCTTTGGACGGATTGTCACCGCGATGGTGACGCCGTTTGCTGCCGATGGATCGCTGGATCTTCCCTTGGCCGCTCGCCTGGCTCAGCACCTGGTCGCCAATGGTTCCGATGGCCTGCTGGTTTGCGGCACGACGGGTGAATCCCCCACCCTCAGTTGGGATGAGCAGCTGGCGCTGATCAAAACCGTTCTCGCTGCGGTGGGAGAGAAGGTGCCCGTTTTGGCCGGAACAGGCAGCAACAGCACCGCTGAAGCGGTGGAAGCCACCCGCGAAGCCGCTGCCCTAGGTGCCCATGGGGCCCTGGTGGTGGTGCCCTACTACAACCGCCCGCCGCAGGAAGGGCTTGAGGCCCATTTCCGCGCTGTGGCAGCCGCAGCTCCAGAGCTGCCATTGATGCTTTACAACATTCCTGGCCGCACCGGTTGCAGCCTGCATCCGGCCACGACGGCTCGTTTGCTGGATTGCGACAACGTTGTGGCTTACAAGGCCGCCAGCGGCACCACCAGCGAAGTCAGTGCGTTGCGTTTGGCCTGTGGTTCACGGTTGGCCATCTACAGCGGCGATGATGGCTTGACGTTGCCGATGTTGGCCGCTGGAGCGGTGGGCGTGGTCAGCGTCACCAGCCATTTGGCTGGCGTTGAACTCAGCGCGATGATTGATCACTACATGGCCGGACGTCACGCTGAAGCCTTAGCCCTGCATGAGCGGCTCCTCCCTTTAATGGAGGGTCTGTTCTGTACCAGCAATCCAACCCCGGTGAAAGCGGCGTTGGAACTTCAGGGATGGCCTGTCGGTGCTCCCCGTCTGCCTTTGATGCCAGCCGATAGCTCCGTCCGTGACACCCTCTCCACCTTGATGGCCGCCCTGCGTCCCACTTGACTCCTGGCGATGGACGGGCTCTGGCCCCGTTTGTGTTTGCGTCTATTTCTCTCTTTTTTATATGAGCTCCAACGGTTCCAAGACCCAACAGCCCACCTTGCGGGTGATCCCCCTGGGCGGCTTGCACGAGATCGGAAAGAACACCTGCGTTTTTGAATTCGGTGACGACCTGGTTCTGATTGACGCCGGTTTGGCGTTCCCCAGCGATGGCATGCACGGGGTGAACGTGGTGATGCCAGACACCAGCTTCCTGCGCGAAAACCAAAAGCGCATTCGCGGCATGATCGTCACCCATGGTCATGAAGACCACATCGGTGGCATCTCCCACCACCTCAAGCACTTCAATATTCCGATCATTTACGGCCCGCGTTTGGCCCTGTCCCTGCTGGAGGGAAAGATGTCGGAAGCCGGCGTCGCCGACCGCACGGTGCTGCAGACGGTGACCCCGCGCGAAGTGGTCAAGCTCGGCCAGCACTTCAAGATCGAGTTCATCCGCAACACCCACTCGATGGCCGACAGCTATTCGCTGGCGGTGACCACTCCTGTGGGCACGGTGATCTTCACCGGTGACTTCAAGTTCGACCACACCCCGGTCGATGGTGAGCACTTTGATATGGCTCGCCTGGCCCACCACGGTGATCAGGGTGTGCTTTGCCTGTTCAGTGATTCCACCAACTCGGAAGTGCCGGGCTTCTGCCCGCCCGAGCGCTCGGTGTTCCCCTGCCTGGATCGCCGTATTGCCGAAGCCGAAGGTCGCGTGATCATCACCACCTTCGCCAGCTCGATTCACCGGGTGGCGATGGTGTTGGAACTGGCGATGAAGAACGGCCGCAAGGTGAGCCTGCTGGGCCGCTCGATGCTGAATGTGATCGCCAAAGCGCGGGAGCTCGGCTACATGCGCTGCCCCGATGATCTGTTCGTGCCGATCAAGCAGATCCGTGACCTGCCGGATCGCGAAACCCTGCTGCTGATGACCGGTAGCCAAGGGGAGCCGCTGGCGGCGCTGAGCCGCATTTCACGCGGTGAGCATCCCCAAGTTCAGGTCAAGAGCACCGACACGATCATCTTCTCGGCCAGCCCCATCCCCGGGAACACCATCTCGGTGGTGAACACCATCGACAAGCTGATGATGCTGGGCGCCAAGGTGGTCTACGGCAAGGGCGAAGGCATCCACGTCTCCGGCCATGGCTTCCAGGAAGACCAGAAACTGATGCTGGCCCTCACCC
>CAJWAH010000058.1 GCA_913020095.1 uncultured Synechococcus sp. | reverse complement strand
TCGTCTATGGCCCGCTTTCCAATGGCGCCACCACCGTGATGTACGAGGGTGCGCCAAGACCCTCCAAGCCAGGTGCGTTCTGGGAGCTGATCGAGAAACACAAGATCACGCTCTTCTACACAGCACCCACGGCGATCAGGGCCTTCATGAAGAGTGGCCGTTCGGTGCCTGATGGCTACGACATGAGCTCCCTGCGCATCCTCGGCACGGTGGGAGAGCCGATCAATCCCGAGGCTTGGATCTGGTATCGCGATGTCATCGGCGACAACCGTTGCCCGATCATCGACACCTGGTGGCAAACCGAAACCGGTGGCGTGATGATCAGCCCCCTGCCCGGGGCGACGCCCACCAAGCCTGGATCGGCAACCCTGCCGCTGCCAGGCATTGCTGCTGATGTGGTGGATGCCTCCGGTCAATCGGTGGGGGCCGATGAGGGTGGCTTTCTGGTGGTGCGCCGGCCCTGGCCGGGAATGATGCGCACGGTGCATGGAGATCCCGATCGCTTCCGCCGCAGCTATTGGGAACACCTGCGTGCTGCAGATGGCAGCGCCATCTACTTCGCCGGTGATGGAGCCCGCCGTGATGGCGATGGCTACTTCTGGGTGATGGGCCGCGTTGACGATGTGATCAACGTCTCTGGCCACCGTTTGGGCACGATGGAAATTGAATCGGCGTTGGTGAGTCACCCTGCTGTGGCCGAAGCCGCGGTGGTTGGCCGCCCCGATGAGCTCAAAGGGGAGGGCATCGTCGCGTTTGTCAGCCTTGAGGGGGGGCGCCAAGGCAGCCCAGAGTTGATGGCCGAGTTGCGGAAGCACGTGGGGGCTGAGATCGGTCCGATCGCTCGCCCCGATGAGATCCGCTTCAGCGACGCCCTGCCCAAGACCCGCAGCGGCAAGATCATGCGCCGGATCCTCAGGGCCCTAGCCGCTGGTGAGGAAGTCAGCGGTGACACCAGCACCCTGGAGGACCGCAGCGTTCTCGAGCGGCTACGGGCTGAGGGTTGAGCCCATGGCGTTTGCCCTGAGTTTTCTGCAGGTGTTGTTGGGGATTGCCCTGCTGTTCGCCGGTGGCGAGCTGTTTGTGGCTGGTTCGGTGGCGTTGTCGCTGCTGTTTGGGATTCCCCAAATCGTGATCGGGCTCACGGTGGTTTCCTTTGGCACCAGCGCGCCGGAATTGTTCGTCAGCCTGCTGTCGACCCTGCAAACCGGCGGCAGCGCCGAAAGCATTGCTGTCAGCAATGTGGTGGGCTCCAACATCTTCAATCTGCTGGTGGTGCTCGGTGCCAGTGCCCTGGTGATGCCACTGCGGGTTCAAAGCCGCTTGATTCGCCGGGATGTGCCGCTACTGCTGGCGATTTCGATGGCGGCCTGGGGCATGGCCTCCTCCGGCACCCTCACCTGGGTGGCTGGTTTGGCCCTGCTCACTGTGCTGCTGATCAATTTGATTTGGGAGGTGCGAACGGCCCGCGAAGAAGGCGCTGGTGATGAGCCTCTGGAGGACGACGCTGCCGCCCCCCTGCCGGTGGCCCTCGGTAAGGGCTTCTTGGGCTTGGTGTTACTGGTCGTTGGCTCCCAGGTGTTGGTGAACGGGGCCACGGGCGCTGCTCTGGCCTTGGGCGTCAGTCAAACGGTTATTGGCTTGACCATCGTCTCGGCCGGCACCGGCATGCCAGAACTCGTTACGTCCTTGGTATCGGTGTATCGGGGGCGAACGGATCTGGCGATCGGCAACGTGGTGGGCAGCAACTTGATGAATCTGCTGCTGATCCTTGGTGGTTGTGCCTTGGCCACTGGTGGCAGCGGCCTGGCCGTTGATCCGGTGTTGATCAGCCGTGATTTCCCCTTGATGGTGGCGGCCACCTTGGCTTGCCTGCCAATCTTCTGGAGCGGTGGGGTGATCAACCGCTGGGAAGGGGCGGTGTTGGTGGTGCTCTATGCCCTCTATCTGGTGGAGCAGGTGCTCAGCAACACCATGCCGTTGGGGGATGAGGATCCCTTTCGCCTGGTGGTGTTGGTGGTGGTGCTGCCGGCTGTGCTGGTGTTCATCGCCTGGAGCACGCTCAGCTGGCAACGCAGCCGGAAGGCGTGAGGCCAGGGCCTTGCTGCCACCAGCGTTCGATGCTTTCGGCCAATTGATCAAGCTGGCGTTGCCGCTGCTCATCGCCCAGCCCCCCCAACCACTGCTGGCGTAAGCCTGCGCTGGCTGGGGTGAGATGGTCGCCGCTGAGCTCCATCAGTTCCACCTGCTCTCCAATGGTCTGCAACTGCCGCAGCAACGGGCGGCTCTGATCGAGCTGATCTTGGCGGAAGCGAATCAATAAACGCTGGCGGCGATGCTCTTGGCTACTGATCAGCCGCAGGGTTTCCTCCGGCCCTGGGCTGAATTCACTGCGCACCCCCAGGCGCGGGGCCAGCTCCCCCAGCAATGGAATCGAGCGATCAGCTGAGAAGTTGTTGAAGCTCAGCAGGGCTTCCCCCCGGCAGCCACGTCCTTGATCAGGGGCGAGCAAGTGCAATTTGCAGCCCATGCTGTGGCCCAAGCGCAACACCGGCAGCTCGCTGTGGCGCTGGCTGCGAAAGCTTCGCCAGGCCTGCACAGCCAAGAGCTGGTGGTCAAAACTCGGCAAGTAGGACCAGCACTGCACCAGCCAGCCCCGGCGACTGAGCGCTTCCAGCAGCCGCTTGTAGCTCAGTTGCGGGCTCGCTCCTAGGCCGCTGCCGCCAAGAAACTGCACCACCCCCTTCGGTTGGGCTGGACCCACAGTCCACAGCTCACCGCGCTGGCGCCAGGTCGGCATCAGCTTTTGAGTTGTTGCAGGGTTGCCATGGCTTGGCGCACATGGGCGTTGGCATCGAGCATCTCGTCAAACACCAACCGCACCACACCGCCGCCATCGATCACGTAGGTGACGCGACCTGGGATAACAAACAGGGTTTTGGCGACGCCAAAGGCGTTGCGCAGCGCATTGCCCTCATCCACCAGCAACGGGTAAGGCAGCTGGAACTTGCTCACAAAGCGGCGGTGACTGCCGGCGCCATCACCACTGACGCCCCACACCTCAGCACCGAGCTCTTGCAGGGCGGCGTATTGATCACGGAAACCGCAGGCCTCGATGGTGCAGCCGGGCGTGTCGTCCTTTGGATAGAAAAACAGCACCAACGGTTTGCCGCCCAGCTCGGCGAGGCTGCGCTCCACGCCGTTTTGGTCTTTGGCTTTGAACTGAGGAGCTTGATCGCCAACAGCGATGGGCATCGAATCAATCCTTAAGCCACTGCACGACCATAAACATCCCGCTGGCGCATCGGATGGGTGGCTGGGACCATGGGCTGCAGCCGGCCGCAAGCAATGTCTGAATCGCTGGAATCCCCCTGGCAGCAGACCTCCTTGCTTCCCCTGGTGGCACCACCGAAGGCCAGCGCTGATCAGCTCTTAATCCTCGACACCGAAACCACAGGCTTGGATCCCGAGGTCGATCAGGTTTTGGAGGTGGGGGCCATCTTGTTTTCGGTGCCGCAGCGGGCCGTTTTGGCGCAGCTGTCGTTTTTGCTTCCGGTGGAGGCCAACGCTGCTGAGCCCCTCAATGGCATCAGTGCCGGGGCGACGCAAGCTCCCCAGCCGTGGCAGCCCAGCCTGCAGCTCTTGCAGCAATTCGCCAGCAGCGCGCAGCTGGCAGTGGCCCATAACGCTGCCTTTGATCGGCAATGGTTTGGCCATGGGGCCTTGCCTGATTTGCCATTGCCCTGGCTCTGCACGATGGAGGACATCCATTGGCCCGCCGATCGTTTGCTGCGTCCGCGGCCGTCGGTGCGCGATCTAGCACTGGCCTACGGGGTTCCGGTGTGGGCTGCGCACCGCGCCCTCACCGATTGCATCTACCTGGCCCAGGTGTTTGAGCGTTGCGATCAGCTGGAACAACTCATCGCTGAGGGCCGTGAGCCTCGCCATCTCTACCGCGCTCAAGTGAGCTACGACGAACGGCATCTCGCCCGTGAGGCTGGATTCCGCTGGAACGATCCGGTGCACGGTGCCTGGAGCCGGCGGTTGAGCGAACGCCAGTTGGAGGCGTTGAAGTTGCCCTTCAACGTGGTGCCTGTGGCCAGCTGAGGCTCGAGGGTTTCTCTTCAGCACTCCGAAAACCTTTGGTGGGCTTTGCACAGATGCGTTTTCCAGCACCACGCTGGAACTATGCAGAGCTCTGCCTCCATCAGTTTGCGGCTGGCCACGTGGCAACGGGCCCGCACCCTGGCTCGCCTGATCCGCGAGGCGGAGGATCTTTGGCATGTGGATGTCAAAGATTTGCGCCGCCTCGGTGCCCTGGAATTGGATCAGTTGCTGCATGAAGTGCCCGACAACCTCAAGCCCCGCGTGAACCGCTGGCTCAAGGGCTATGGGGCCGCCACGCGGCTGCATTGAGCCTTAGCTCAGCTCCTGCTCAACGTTGGTTTTGATCGTGCAATCGCTGGTGGGATAGCTCACGCACAGCAGGGCATAGCCCTGGCCCATTTGATCGTCGTCCAGAAAACTTTGGTCGGCTTGATCCACCGAGCCGCTCACCAATTTTCCGGCGCAGGTGGAGCAAGCCCCCGCCCGGCAGGAATAGGGAAGATCGACTCCTGCTTCTTCAGCAGCATCAAGGATGTAGGTGTCATCGGTGCAGCTGAAGCTGCCTCCACCCTCGACGGAGATCGTGTAGGAGCCCATGAAAAAGCAATGCCTCCTTTGTTGGTAGCAATGCGATCTGTAGTGGGCACAAAAAAACCGGCCGAAGCCGGTTCAGGGTTAACGATGAATCGGAGCGGCGGGATTTGAACCCACGACCCCCACTACCCCAAAGTGGTGCGCTACCAAGCTGCGCTACGCCCCGTTCAGTCAGAAGCTATCACGCCGCTGCCTTGTCAGCGACGGCGTTTCAGCCGCTTCAGCAGCTTGCCGTTGAGGCGCTCCCGTCCCATCCCTGTGTAGCCCCGTAAGCGCAAGCCTTGGGCCAGCTGACGCAACTGAGCCAGGCTCATGGAGGCCAGCAGCAATTCGGGCACACGGCGCCAGGCTGCCGAGGTGGCGGGCAGCGGCTCACCGGTTTCCGGGTTTTGCAAGCCGGCCAAAGCCCCCCCAGCGATCCACTCGGGCACCAGCACCATCAACACGGCCAACAGGCCGTAGAGCTCAACCAGCCCCCGCGGCAGGGGGTGCAGGGTTTTTAGAGGGCGGTCTTGGTGCTCTTCACTCACGCCTGCTCAAAACGTTGACAGCGTCGGCGCGACATTAAATCTTCAATCTCGACTTCATCACCGCGGATGGTGAGGCTGAACTGGCTGTTGGAATAGCGCTTCAGCAGGGGGCTTTGCTGATCGCGGAAGAGGTTCATGCGATAACCCCGCATGTAGAGGGAGGCTTGGCTGTCGTTGCGTTCGATCAACACCTTCTCCTCTTCCCCGCAGCGATAGCGATCGCTGCGGTCGTAGTGCTCCCACCAAGGAGATGGTCCCGCTGCCGCAGCGGTGGGCGCCAACAAACCCAATAGGAGTGCGGCCTTAAATCGCGATTGGGGCATTCTCACCACGCAGCACACAGTGGCTCACGGACCAGTCGTAGTTGGTCCACACCTGCGATGGAAGCTGGTAGGTACAGCCCTCGAAACGGCCTAGCGCCACCTTGGTGGGCATCGCTGAGCAATAGGGGCGGCTGCCAGGCTTGGCCAAATACTGCTGGTGGTAGCTCTCAGCGGCGAAGAACGGCACCCCCTGCCGGATTTCCGTGGTGATCGCTGCAAATCCAGCAGCGCTGAGCAGCTCCTGGTAAGCCTTGGCACTGGCGCTGGCCAGTTCAATCAAGGCGCTGTCGTTGGCGTAGATCGTTGAGCGGTACTGACTGCCGCAGTCATTGCCTTGCCGGTCACCCTGGGTGGGGTCGTGGCATTCCCAAAACAGCTTGAGCAGATCACTAAACCCGATCGTGCTGGTATCCCACACCACGCGCACCACTTCGGCATGGCCTGTGCGGCCGCTGCACACCTGCTCATAACTGGGATTGGCCGCTGCGCCGCCCGCATAACCCACCGCTGTGGTCACCACGCCTGGCAAGCGCCAAAAGCCTTTTTCGGCGCCCCAGAAACAACCGCAACCAAACAAGGCCTCCTGCTGCCCTGGCTCGAGTGGAGCATCGATGGCGGTGCCCAACACCACATGCACACCGGGTTGAGGAGGCGTGCCCCCGCGAAGCCAATCCAGCATCAGAGTTCAGCTGCGTTCTGAGTTGCCTGTGGTTCTAGGGCAATGTGATTCAGCAGCGTGGTCGTGAAGGCAAAGAGCAAGAACGGCAGCGACAACACCAAAATCAAGCCCACACCGAGCAGCGCAAACAACGGCCTGCTTGCCCCCATCAAGCCCAAGGCGGTGGCCAGGCTGGCGAAGATCACTCCCATCCAGGCCAACACCTGGGCGTAGATGTCGCCAAAGGTGAGGGTGCAGTGCACGCGGTAAGGGCCCATCTCAGCAAAAGCCGTTCTTCCCCCTTAGTGAAGCCATGGCCTCCGGCTGGGGCGCCTGGCTGGCTGAGTTCTTCAGATTTCAGCGGCTTTAGGCCGCCTCCAGCTGCGTTGCCGCTTGTTCTCGCTCCCACAGGCGGCGGTAGGTGCCGCTCTGTTGCACCAGCTCGCGGTGATGTCCCTGCTGAACCACCCGTCCGCCGTCGAGCACCAATACCCGGTCGCAGGCTGCTGCCGCTGAAAGTTGGTGGCTGATGAACAGCACGCTGCGCTGTTGATTCAGGGTCAGTGACTGCAAAATCGCAGCGGCCGTGCGGTTGTCGACGCTGGCCAAGGCGTCATCCAGCACCAGGATCGGAGCCTTCACCAGCAATGCCCTGGCCAAAGCTGTGCGCTGCCGTTGTCCGCCGCTCAGGGTGATCCCCCGTTCCCCTACCAGGGTTTCGTAGCCATTGGGGAAGGCCTGAACATCCCCCTCCAGTTGCGCCTGGCGGGCCGCTTGCTGCATCTCGGAATCCGTTGCATCGGGCCTGCCAAAACGCAGGTTTTCGGCCAGGGTTGCGGTGAACAAATAGCCCTCTTGGGGCACCAAGGAGATTTTGCTGCGCAGGTCATCGAGGCTCAGGGCCGTGATGTCTTGCCCATCAATGCTGAGTTGCCCTGCTGGCACCTCCACCATGCGGCCCAGGGCCCGGGCCAAGGTGGTTTTGCCGCAGCCCACCGGGCCAACCACGGCCACCAATTCCCCGGGTTTGACATGGAAGCTCACGCCATTGAGGGCATCGCTGCTGCTCTGCTCGTAACGCACGTGGAGGTTGTGGGCTTCGATCGCTCCCGGGCGGCTGATGCGGCGCAGCTCTTCGGGCTGCACGGGGGATTGGATGGCGGGCTCGCGTCTGAGCAGTTCTTCGACCCGCTCGAGGCTGACTTGCCCGGTTTGAAAGGTGCTCAAGGTGAATCCGAGCAGGGCCGTTGGGAAGACCAGGCGCTCCACGTAAAGAATGAGGGCCACCAGGCCGCCCAGCGTGAGGTTGCCGTTGGCCAGTTGGCTGGTGCCCAAGCCCAACAGCACCAACAGCGACAGCGAGCTGATGCCCTCCAGCAGGGGGAACAGGGTGCTGCGGGTGCGGGCTAAGGCCAGGGCGGCATCGCGATAGCGATTGCTAAGGCGGCTAAAGGCCGCTTCTTCGGTGGGTTCTTGGCGGTAAATCTTGATGGCGCTGATGCCAGAGAGGTCCTCCTGGATCAGATCGCTCAAGCTGGCGAGCTCCCGTTGCTGCTGCCGCTGCTGACCCATCATCCGGCCGCCGCTGACGCGCACCACCACCAGCATCACTGGGTAGAGGGAAATGGCGGCCAGGCTGAGCCAGGGGTCAATCGTCAGCATTGCCGGCAGCGTGAAGCTGTACACCAACACCGTGTTGGTGAGGCTGAGCAGGGCAAAGCCCAGCAAGCGCCGCACATTTTCCACATCACTGGTGGAGCGGCTGATCACCTCGCCGCTGCCGGTGCGTTGCACCCAGCCCGGTTCTTGCCTCAGCA
>CAJWAH010000057.1 GCA_913020095.1 uncultured Synechococcus sp. | reverse complement strand
TCAGATTTTGACCATCCCACAACGCATTCCTTTTAAAACCGCTTGAACCCTATTGTTGACTTCAAGGGTTCTCAATAATCGCTTGGTGTACGTCCTGGCGGTCTCTTCACTAACAATCAGCTTTTCAGATATTTCACGGTCACTCAAGCCACTGGCTAAAAGGTCAAGAACCTCGTATTCGCGGGGCGTGAGCCGAGGACAGCTGAGATAGGGCAAATGACCTGACCGCAGGGAAACACTGCGATAACCATGATTTCCCATAACAGCGATGATTGCTGCCTCAAGAGGTTTTTGATCATCTATAAAGTCAGCCTCAGCAACAACGGCCTGAAGCCAGTCGGCATCACTAAATTCAACTGGAATGACGTCGCCAAGTGCCAAAACAACCGTTTTAAGGCTGGGCTGCAGTTTTCTGGCTTCTCGTACTAGCTCAAAGCCATTGCCGGCTTCAAGAAAATCCGTACAGATTAAGAGCTGAAAATCCTGCTCTTTCAAATAATGCAAACAGCTTTGCGCATCGGTGACCGCACACCCAATCAAACTTTGCTTCTCAAAGCTCTCACACAAACACCGCAGAAAGAAACGGCCTTTCATAGCCAAGGCAATCTTTCCGTCTACAGAGACTGATAGAAGAGCCTCTCCCAAACTGGAGGACTGAAAGGTATCCAGATAGGGCGTGAAATCCATAGCCTGCTTTGATCTACCGCCCCTTCTGCCCTGTCATCATCTCGCTCTGCGAAGGCCACTGTGGCCAGATTTACACTTCTTTGAGAATCAAAGCATCATTGCCATTGTCATGGCGAAGTTGCAAATCTTCGAGTGCACGGCCACTCATCACAACAAATGATTCCAGATGGATGCCTAGATGCTGATAAAAACTTTCGCGGAGCTTGCACAAGCTATAAAGACCACATTCAGCGGCTACCTCCTCGACCTTGCGATGAGGGGTTTGCTTGACCAACCTGCAAAACCAACTAATTCGGTGATGCTCAATATATTCTTCGCAAGAACGCCTAGAGCTTTTAAACAATGCAGAATCAAGTTCTGAGAGATCTGTATCGAGATGCTGTGCAATCCAATAGGCATTGAGTGCTGGATCAGAACGGTTGGATGCCACCAGCTCAGAAGCTCGTCTGACGAGTTCGGTGTAGTCGGCCATAACAACTTCCAAAAAATGTATTTCTTTAGTCTTCAAACACACGGCACTTCGGATCATCTGGATTCATGTCACAGAAGACCTCCAGCGAGCTTGGATCATGGTTTTCGTCTGGATGATTTTTTTTGTAGATCAGAAGATCGTTCAACTCGCTGGCATAGTGCCGAGCGCTGGGCTGATCACCACGCTGCTGCGCAGCAGACAGCTCCCGTTTGGCTTTGCTGATGTGATCGTCGAGCTGATTCATTGCCGCAGGTGAGCCTGGGCACGATCTTCTTTCTATCGATTTATCTCCGGATACCCCCAAATGGGGGCAGCGCTAGCTCAAAACCTGTTTCAGGCTTGCGCGCGGATGAGACAATTGAGCCATGGCTAAAGCTCCCAAGATCACGATCGACGAACTAGAGGCGAAATATCCGCTCTATTGCAAGGCGCTCAAACTGCTGGTCAAAGAGGCACGCGCCATTGAAGACATCAAACGCTCCCTCTGCTGGGACCGCTTGGCCCTGCTGCATCGCTCCCTTCCAGGCCGCTACAAATCACCGGAGCACTTGATGGATCTGCTGCAACGGCCTCAACCGGTCTCCTGAGCGTCGGCTGCGGCGTCGGCTTGAGGATGAAAAAACTGGTGGATCTGCAGCGCTAAGGCAGGTCCCACCCCCGGGCATTCCGCGATCGTGTCGGCACTGGCCAGTTGGATCGCATCGATCGAGCGGAAATGGGCCAACAGATCCTTCACCCGTTTTGGGCCAAGGCCAGGGATGTCGCTCAGGCGTGAGCGCTTCATGCGTTCACCCCGTTGCTGCCGGTGGAAGCTCACGGCAAAGCGGTGGGCTTCATCCCGCAGGCGCCTGAGTAGCTGCACACCGAGCTGATCGGCTTCGCTCTCGATCGGCTGGCTGGCTCCAGGGCGAAACACTTCCTCCCGCTGTTTGGCCAAGGAACACACCACCAGCTCGTCAGCCAGATCCAGCTCCCGCAGGGCCTCCATCACCGCAGACAGTTGGCCTTTGCCGCCATCGATCATCACCACATCGGGCCAATCGGTGAATCCATCGGTTTGCAGGGCTGAGCCGCGTCGCTGGCGCAATTCCGAGAGGTTGGCGCCAGTTGCCTTGGCTTGGCTCCAACGCCGAAACCGGCGCCGCATGATTTCCGCCATGGCCATGAAGTCATCGCTGTGGCCAGAGCGGATGCTGCTGCTGCGGATCTTGTATTTGCGGTAGTGCTGCTTGGCCGGAAGGCCATCGATGAACACCACTTGGGAGGCCACCGCATCACTGCCTTGGATGTGGCTGATGTCGTAACCCTCGATGCGCCGCGGTGGATGCTCGAGCTCGAGCAACTGGGCCAGATCTTCTGTGGAGAGCTGCTGCTGCTCGGCGCCGCGCTGAGCGCGGGCCAGCTCAAATCCCGCATTGCGCTCCACCATCTCAATGAGATCGGCCTTTTGCTGCCGTTGCGGCACCTGCAGGATCACCTTGCGGCCGCGGCGATCACGCAGCCATGCCTCCAGCAGTTCTTGCTCTGGCAGTGGGTGTTGCAGCAACACTTCAGCTGGCAGCTCCACCGGATCCAGCTGGCTGTAGTGCTCCTCCAAAACCCTTTGCAGGATGGCGCCAGGCTCAGCGGCCTCTGCATCGGCGGTGAAGCCCAATCGACCCACCAACTTGCCTGCCCTGACCTGGAACAGTTGAACCGCAGCGACACGCTCGTCGGCGGCTAGGGCAATCACATCGCGGCTCACCCGCGCATCGGGGAGCGCCACTTTCTGATCAGCCGTGAGCAACTCCAAGCCTTGAAGCTGGTCGCGAACCCGAGCCGCGGCTTCAAAGTCGAGTCGCTCGGAATAGCGCACCATCTGTTGCTGAAGAAGGTCCTGCAATTCCTCATTGCGACCCTGAAACACCATCGACACCTTGCGCAGGATTTGCTGGTAATCGGCAGGGCTGATTTTTTCCTGGCAGACCCCTGGGCAGCGGCCGATGTCGTAGTTCAGGCAGGTGCGGTCTTTGTGCAGTGGCTGCGGCCGTTGGCGCAAGGGGAACACCCTCTTGACCACAGACAACGTTCGCCTCAACAAGCCCACATCGACATAGGGCCCGTAAAAGCGATCCAAAGGGCTGCGAAAACGCCGCCGTCTGGTGATAAAGATCCTTGGGTAATCCTCACTCCAGGTGATGCAGAGGTAGGGATATTTCTTGTCGTCTTTCAACAGCACATTGAAGTGCGGCTGGTGGTTTTTAATCAGATTGGATTCCAGCGCTAGGGCTTCAGCCTCGCTGTCGGTGACGATGAACTCAATGTCCACCACTTGTCGCACCATCAAGCGGATCCGTGGGCTGATGGGATTACCGCCACGGAAATAGCTGCGGACGCGGCTGCGCAGCTTCTTGGATTTACCGATGTAGAGGATGCGATCGTCGCGATCCCGCATTAGGTAACAGCCAGGTTCAACCGGCAAATTGCGCAGCAGCGTTTCCAACCGCTGGCTGTCTTCAATGAGCGGTTCTTTTCCGGCCGGCAGCCCCAACTGGCGATCAGCCTCGACGCGCTGCGGCACTCTAGGGAGAGCTCGCCTTAAGCCATGCGCGCGCTGTATCCCGGCAGCTTTGACCCGGTGACCTTTGGTCACCTGGACCTGATCCAACGTGCGTCGCAGCTCTTTGATGAGGTGATCGTTGCGGTGCTGCGCAACCCCAACAAGCAGCCGAGCTTCAGCCTCGAGGAACGCCTTGAGCAGCTCAGCAGCGTGACCAGCCATCTGCCCCAAGTGCGGGTCACGAGCTTTGAGGGCTTAACCGTGCATTTCGCCCTGGAGCAGGACGCCCGGGTGATTTTGCGGGGTCTGCGCGCCTTGAGTGATTTCGAGTTTGAACTGCAGTTGGCCCACACCAACGCCAGCCTCTCGGATCAAGTGGACACGCTTTTTATGGCGACGGCCGTGCCCCATAGCTTTTTGAGCAGCAGCGTGGTGAAAGAAGTGGCGCGCTTTGGTGGGGATGTTCAACACCTGGTCCCTGAGACGGTGGCGATTGATCTCCGCAGGTTGTTTAATCAGCGGGTTGATGTCAGCGGTGATCGATGAGCCAGGCGCGTTTCGAGGTTCTAGAGCAGCTTGATCAGCTCGAAGAAATCGTGCTCGAGGGGGCCCGAGTGCCCTTCTCGGGTGGACGCTTGGTGAATGAAAGCGATGCCGTCGATATCCTCGATGCGGTCCGTCAGGCCTTGCCCAGCGAATTGGAGCGCGCCGCTGAGCTGCTGCGTCAGCGCGAAGCCTTTTTGAACCAGGCCCGCCAACAGGCTGAAGAACTCATTAATCAGGCTCGCCGAGAGCGGGAATCACTCATCGGCAGTTCCAGCATTCGCCAGGAAGCCGAACGTCAAGGCGCTGAGTTGCGCGAGCAAGGCCGCCAGCAGGGTGAGCAAATGCTGCAGCAAGCTCGCCGCCAGGTGGCCAGCCTCGAGCAGGAACACCAGGCCAAGGCCTCCCAGCTGGAGCAACAGCAAGCCTCCCGCCGTCAACAGCTTGAGCAGGAAGCCGCCAGCCGTTTTCAGCAACTTGAGCAGGAGCATCAACAGCTCAAGCGCTCCCATGCGGAAACCCATGAACGCAACCGCCAGCAGTCACTGCAGGAACTCGAGCAAATCCGTCAGGAGTGCAGTCGCCTGCAGCAGGAAACCCAGAAAGATGCCGAACGGGTGCGCCAGGAGGCCCTGAGCTTCCGTCAGAGCACCCAGCAACAGGCTGAAGCTCTACTGCTGCGCAGCCGTCAGGAAGCCGCCAGCGTTCAGCAAGGCGCCAACCGCTATGCCGAGCAGGTTCTCGGTGAGCTCGATACCCGGCTGCAGGAGATGGCCAAGGTGGTCATCGGTGGTCGCCGCGAATTGGTGCGTTTGCAGAACACCGATGTGGAACTCACCCAGCCTGAAAGCAACGAGAACAAAACCGTGCCAATCAACCGGGTGCGGCGTTCCGCTCGGCGGATCAAAGAGACACGGGACGGCAGCCGCTCTGCTTGAGGCTGGCCATCAGCACCCGCTGCATCACCCCAACCGGACCCCAAGACCCGTTGGAAATCATGCTCACGTAAAGCGGCCCGTTATTGGTGTCGAGCTTGCCGCTCACCGCTTTCACACCGCTAATCGTGCCTGTTTTGCCGCGGAAGCGTCCTCTCAAAGGTGAACCTTGGAAGTAGTAGCGCAGGGTTCCCCGCTCGCCAGCCACCGCCATGCTCGCGTAGTAGTTCTTGGCGTAGGGGTGCTGCTCCATGCGCAACATCAAGGCCGTTAGCAGTCGGCTGGTAACCCGGTTGGCACGGTCCAAGCCGGAACCATCAGCTACACGCACACCAGCTGTCGGCAACCCCTGTTGACGCATCCACGTCATGGCTCGCCGTTGGGCTTCCGGTAGCGACCAAGAACCCGTGCCTTCACGCAACAACACCTCAGCGGTGAAGTTATGGCTTTCGCCATTGGCGAGGCTCATGAGGTGATGCATCGACTTCGACGACTCGCTGTGCAACAACACGCTGCCGGCGGGTTCTGGAGTACCAGCAGGGATCGTGCTGATCTCAGCGTTGGCGCCATTGCGATAGATCTCGCTATTCAGCAAGCGTTTGAGCCGTTGAGGCGGGTTGCGAACTGAGAGATCCACAGCATTCGATGTGAGTGCCAGGCGGGTGATCGGTGCGCCGTAGGCATAGCTGCGATCAGGCTGCGACCAGCCCTGGGGCCACCACCGCGAGGCATGTTCTTCCTCAAGCTGCAGTTTCACAGTGCCTGAGCTGGTGGAACGTCCGCCTCCAGAGCCAGCGGCCAACTTGGCAAAGCGCCGCAATCCACCAAAGCCAAAGGTGGGGTCACCACCGCCTTGGATGCGGAACGTGCCATTGGGCAAGCGCCAAAGCTCGGTGCTGATTCGGTGGTTGGGGCCAAGGCGATCCATGGCGATCGCGGTGCTGATCAGCTTTTGGTTCGAGGCAGGGATGCGCGACTTGTTGCCATGCAAGTCAGCCAAAACCATGCCATCCGCATTGGCCACGGTGATGCTCCAAACACCCGACTCCGCTCCCGTGGCGGCCACAACAGCTTTCTGAAGGGCAGGGCAAATCGTGCTGGCTTGCTGCAGCGGCAGACCCACCGGAGCCAAGAGAGGGGGAGCGGTGAGGGGCGGATGCTCCGCCACAGGATTGAGCTTGTCTTCGTTGGCCTCTTCGATGCTGCTCAGCAGCGACTCCAGACCTTGGGCCTGCACCGCAGCTGGAATCAACAGCGCCAGGGCAGCGAAGCAAAGACGTTTGCCCATCACAAGCCCTCCAGCTGGATGCCGCTGACCATGCCCTTGATGCGGTAGGTGGGGCCTTCCAGTTCCACGTGGGAGCCAATTTTTAGGGCCTGGTTGCCGACCACCACACCGCCTGATGACGTGCGCTGGCCTTCTCCCTCGAGAACAAGCCTGGCGTCGAAATTGGTGAAGATGTCGTCATTGGGGTCGGGCACCGAACGCACCTGACCATCGGGAAACACAACGGCCACTTCGCGCTTCAAGCGAGCCACGCTCTTAACAGCAACACTGCCGTGGGGCTGATTGCGAATCACCAAACTGGTGCGCCCCCGCTCCTCAATCCGTTGCAGCAAGGCCTCAGGGTCTGCCGCCGGTGTGTGCTTGATATCAACGCTGAACTCAACGGGCTGCAGGGCCCCAGTGGCCTTGGCCACCGCACCAGTGAGCTTTGGGCTCCACAGCACCCCCGCGGCTGCAGCCAAAACAGCCACAGCAGCGCCGAGGTCAACCCAACTGATGCGGGGTAGGCCCATGCAGAGCAATTAAAAAGTGATCGGATTTTAGTGGCGTCTACCAGGACTGCCAGGGTCAGCCGCTCAGTTCGCGCATGAAGCGATCCACCGAACGCAGGCCAGCAGCCGCAGAGCCACTGAGCAGTTCATCCAATTCTTCCGGTGCTGGTTTGCCCTCTTGGGTTCCGGCCAAGCGATAGCCATCCGGGTCGAGCCGGTAGATCTGCCAATCACTGGGATGGGCATGGCGCAGTGCCGCTGAATTGAGTGGCTGCAGCGTGTAAGCGCTTTGCCATTGGGCCATGAAGCCGCGCCGGCGCTCACGGGCAACGCTGCCGATGCCAACGGCCGCATCCTCTAGCCGGCCATTGAGCAGCACCACAGGACCAGCGAATTTGTCGCAGAGGATTTCCACCTCGTCGTAATCCGGTGGGCCCGGGGTCACGCACACCAGCACAGTGCTCTCCGCGGGGAGTTCGCCGCGATAGCAATCCGAAACGCTGCTGATCGCTTCGGCCTGATCTGGGGCGTCGCGCTTGGCTAGGGCCGTGGCGCCAGCATCGGCAAACAGGAGACGGCAGCGGCGTTCGGGTTGATCCAGCTGGCGTTGCAGTCGCAGGGCGACAGGAGCCAGGCGGAGGCCTTCAAAACGCAAATCCAAGGTCCAACGGCCTTTGGCATTGCTGGCCAGGGCCGACTCCAGTGCTGTGAGCAACTCGGCCTCAGCGGCAGCGAGATCAGCAGGAAGGCTCATGGCAGCTCAACAGTGGGCAATTGGCGCAGCACCGATTCCAACAGAGCCGGTAAGGCATTGAAATCCTGCGGCTGCAGCCAGGGCCCAACACTGAAGCGCAATCCACTGCGGGCTTGTCTGTCGTTGTAACCCAATGCCAACAGCGCCGGGTTGGCTTGATCGCTGCCGCTGCTGCAGGCCGAACCACTGCTCACCGCCACACCGGCTTGGGCGAGCTGGCGCACGGCGGCGCGTGCTGAGAGCGGCTCTCCCTGCGCTGAGGAGAGCAGCACAGCCAAATGGTGTGGCAAACACTCCGAGCGACTCCAGCGGCCAACCC
>CAJWAH010000056.1 GCA_913020095.1 uncultured Synechococcus sp. | reverse complement strand
AGCCGTCAGCTGCACACGCGTGGCGCTTTTGCCGGTGGGATCGCCGATCCGCGCGGTGAAATCGCCAATGATCAACACCGCCGTGTGGCCGGCGTCTTGGAAGGCCCGCAGCTTGCGGAACAAGATGCTGTGCCCCAGGTGAATGTTGCTGCCGGTGGGATCGATACCCAGCTTGATGCGCAGCGGCCGGTCCTCCGCCTGGGCTGCTGCCAGCCGTGCCGCCAGGGCCTGATCCGCATCACCCGGTGCACCAGCCGGAAACAGGTCGGCCATGCCGCGGGCCAGCCATGCCGGCAAAGACTGCGGTTGTTCCGGCATGGTCAGGGCGCGGGAGCTGCTTGGCAGTGGATCGTACGGGCGCGGCTCAGCTCTCAGCTTCGAGTTGGGATTTCATGCGCTCGAGCGTGAGGTTCATCTGCTCAAACATCTGCTCAGGCGTGATGCCGAATTGGCTCAGCTGGGTGCGCAACTGCTCAACGGTGAGCTTGGCCTGGAAATCTTCCGAGAGCTCAAAGCGCTTCATGAAGACGCGGTAGCGCTCCATCAGCTCTTCCATGCGGTCAATAAACAGCTTTTTGCCTTCGCGATCGAACTTTCCGTATTCCCCGCCCAGCTGCATCAGCGATTGGTAGTCGCCAAACAGGCGTTTGGCTTCGTCCTGAACGATCTCAGATTCAAAGAACCCCATGGCCGATCCTTTCTGCACGCCATTCTGAGCGGCCCACAGCCTCTGGCCAGGGCGGTTCTCCGACCGGATACTGGCTCATCGATTGCATTGCCTTCGCCCATGGCTCGGCCGCGCCACTGGCTGGATCCACTGGCTCGCCGCCTGCTCCAGGCCAGCGGCGAACTGCCCAGCCCGCCCAAACCAGCCAAACCCATTGCACCTTTGGTGTTTGACAGCCCCACGGTCGACACCTGGCAAATCGATGTGAACCGGGCCAGCCACAGCGACTGGCTCAAGCTGCCGGGCTGCAGCAATGATCAAGCCGATCTATTGGTGCGGCTGCAACGGGGCGGGGTGCAATTCAGCGGCGCCGATGACCTGGCCCGATTGTTGGAGCTCAGCGCTGAGCAGCAGCAGCTGTGGCAGCCCCACCTGCTGTTCCGCTGGTACAGCGAACCACCCAATCCAGTCGCTGCAGCCCTCGATCTCAACAACGCCAGCAGCCTGCAACTGCAGACTCTGGGATTAAGCCCGGAGCGCCAACAACGGCTGCTACGCGAACGCAGCCGCCAACCCTTTCGCGATATTGCTGATCTGCAGGAGCGTCTGCTGCTGCCTGCCGGCGTGATTGAAGAACTGATCGGCAAGGTTTGCTTTGGGCCAGCCGCAAGCAGCAGCAGCGGACCTGAACTTCCCCTGGCGAAATCCTGAGATGCGCCAGTTCGATCTGTTCACACCCCAAGCCGGCCTGCAGCCCGATGCAGAGCTACCCCTGAGCCCTGAGGTGCTGGCGGATTGGCAGCAGCGGGTGTTGGCCTTTCAACAGCAGCAGCGCCAGCAGCCCAGCAGCAACGCCCAGGGCAGCTTGTTCGGCCAACACGAACCGAGCGCGGCGCCACCGGAGCCCTTGAGCCTGCCCCCACAACACCTGCTGTTCTGGCGCTGGCCAGACTCGCTGCAACAGGGGGCTGCCCTCTATTTCGTGTTCGACCACAGCCGCGGCGACGGCCAGGAGCTGCTGCTCTATGTGGGGGAAACCTGCCAGGCCGACCGCCGCTGGAAGGGTGAGCACGATTGCAAGTCGTATTTGGCGGCCTACGGCGAAGCCCTGGTGCGCTGTGGTCAGCAGCCACGCTTCACGATCCGCTTCTGGTGTGATGCCCCGGCTGAGGCGCGCGCGCGCAGGCGCGTGGAGCAGCAGCAGATTCGCCATTGGCTGCCGCCGTTTAACAAGGAGTGCCGCCAGCGCTGGCAGACACCGTTCCAGAGCGACCTCCACTAATTAGGCGGCACCGGTACGATCGCGCGATCAATCCGTTGCGCCGTCATGAACTTCCGCTGCAGTTCCGCTCCCCTGGCGGAGCTCGGCTGTGATGGTGTGGCCCTGGGCCTATTCAGCAGCAGCTGGCAGCAGCAGTTGGCCGCCCTGCTGCCAGCGCTGGCCTCCCAGTTGGAGCTGCTGCTGGAGCAGCGCGAGTTCAAAGCCAAAGGCGGTGAGAAGCACAGCTTCAGCTTTCCTGGCCAGCAGCCATCGCTGGTGATCATTAGCGGCTTGGGCGAGCCAGACGGCTTTGACGGCCTGGCGCTGCGTAAAGCCGCCGCCAGCCTGGCCCTGGCCAGCCGCGGTTCCAACCTCAAGGCACTGGCGCTGGGCTTACCCCTGGAAGCCTTTGCCCCCGATCAAGCCCTCACGGCCCTGATGCAGGGCTGCCGGCTCGCTCTCTACAAAGACGAGCGCTTCCGCAGTGAGAACAAGCCCAGCCTGGATCCCGGCGAGATCGTGCTGCAGGGCCTAGCCAGCGAGCTGGATCAACAGCTGGCGCAGCAGGAAGCCATTTGCCAAGGCGTGATGCTGGCCCGCGAGTTGGTGGCGGCCCCGCCCAATGTGGTGAATTCCCTGAGCCTGGAAGCCACCGCCCGCTCCATCGCTGATCAATTTGGCTGCGAGCTCACCGTTCTCGATGAAGCGGCGTGCCGCGAACGCGGCATGGGGGCCTATTTGGCCGTGGCCCAAGGGGCCAGCATCCCGCCGCGGTTCCTGCACCTGGTGATTCGCCCGCAAGGCCCTGTCAAGCGCAAGCTGGCCTTGGTGGGCAAAGGCCTCACCTTTGATTCCGGCGGCTACAACCTCAAGGTGGGCGGCAGCCAGATCGAGCTGATGAAGTTCGACATGGGCGGCTGCGGCGCGGTGCTTGGAGCGGCCCGCACCCTGGCGGAACTCAAGCTTGAGGGGCTGGAGATCCATGTGATCAGCGCAGCCACCGAAAACATGGTCAGCGCTGAGGCGATCTACCCCGGCGCCATCGTGACGGCCTCCAATGGCAAAACCATCGAGATCAACAACACCGACGCTGAAGGGCGCCTCACCCTGGCCGATGCCCTGGTCTATGCCTGCGGCCTGGAGCCTGATGCCATCGTTGATTTGGCCACCCTCACCGGGGCCTGCGTGATTGCCCTGGGCGATGAAATCGCTGGCTACTGGAGCCCCGACGATGGCCTGGCCCAACAGCTGAGTGATGCCGCCCATCGCGCCGGCGAAGGGCTCTGGCGCATGCCACTGCAGAGCTCCTACAAAGACGGGCTCAAGAGCGGACTGGCCGATATGAAAAACACTGGCCCCCGTCCCGGTGGCTCGATCACCGCAGCCCTGTTCCTCAAGGAGTTCGTCAAACCTGAGATCCCCTGGGCCCACATCGACATCGCCGGACCGGTCTGGAGCGACAAGGGCCGCAGCACCGATCCCTCTGGCGCCACCGGCTACGGCGTCCGCACCCTGGTGGAGTGGTGCCAGGCGGTTGCTGCTGATGCGAAGGAAGGGTTAAGCCAGGGGTGATCCACCTCCGGTGTTTATACGTTGTTTCAGCCCACCAGCTCTGACCACAGCGCCTTCTGGTTCGAGGACACCAGTCCGAGCCAGTGGGATGGCGATGTCGGCAGAGCTTGCGAAGCCGCTGTGGCCGATTGGCAGCGCTTCCAACGGGAAGCCGAGGAGATCCTCGAGCCGGTGATTCCCAACCTGCGCGTGCGCCATCACCTGACAATGGATCTGGCCAACCACGCCTTCCCTGAAGCCTTCAGCCCCGCTTGCCAGCTCTGGCGCCAAGAGGAGGAGGCCCTCAGCCTGGAAACGCTGCATCAACCGCTCGACTCCTGAGGAGAGCCGAACCAAACCGTCCGGTTCTCCCCATCGCCCCAAACGACTGAGCGTTTCACCGTGAAGGGAGAGCCGCAAGGAGCGCGGTGATGGTGAAAGGCAGCAACGATTGCTTTGGCTGGATGCTCAATGGCATCGGCCGTCATGCCCTCTTAAGCCCCGAGGAAGAGGTGAGCCTGGGGCGCCAAGTGCGCGCCTGGCAGGACCACCCTGGCGGCCCTGAGAAAGCGCCAGCGGAAGTGCAAAAGCGTGGACTCAGGGCCCGAGGACGGCTGGTGCAAGCCAACCTGCGGTTGGTGGTGCACCTAGCCAAAAAACAGCACCTGCGCGGCTTGGCCATGGAGGATTTGGTGCAGGAGGGCTCGATTGGCCTGCAGCGCGCCGCCGAGAAATACGACCCCAGCACCGGCTACCGCTTCAGCACCTACGCCTATTGGTGGATCAAGCAGGCCCTACAGCGGGCGATTCAGCTGCAAACCCCAGCCCTGCGGCTGCCCTGCCGGGTGAGCGAGCGGTTGGGGCGACTGCGCAGCACACACGGGCGGCTCAGCCAAGAGCTGGGACGCCAACCCAAGCCAGAGGAGCTGGCCGAAGCCATGGGCGAACGCGTTGACCAACTCCACGAGCTCGAGCGTGCGCAGCTGCTCAGCCGCGGCTGTTCCCTCGACACCCCGATGGGCTCAGACCCCGACCACGGCAGCCTGGTGGACCTACTGGAAGACGACCGCACCAGCCCGATGGAGCAGCTGGAGCAAACCCTGCGCAGCGAACAGCTGACAGGACTGTTGAGCAGCGCTGGCTTGAGCGAGCGCGAGGCCACCGTGGTGCGAGCGCGCCATAGCGACGAACGCACCCCCTACCAACAGCTGGCTGAACGCTTTGGCATCAGCCGCGAACGCACACGGCAGCTGGAGCACAACGCCCTACGCAAGCTGCGCCGCTGCGCTGAAGCACAAACGGCAGCGGCGTAGGTTGAAATCCCTCAGCGCGATGGCATGGCTGCGCGGCGCCGAATCAGCCCCAAATGGCAGTGGTACCTGCGGGCTCAAGTGGGAGTTCTGCTCCTGCCAGCGGGGCTTTGCCTGTTTGGCGAAGCGGTGGTGCGGCGCGGCTCAACACCACCAGAGCCGTGGTTTTGGATCGGCACCTTGAGCCTGATCTGCATCAATGCAGGCATCGGCTTGATGATTGAAAGTGGCTTGCTCAGGGGCTACCCGAGGCCTTAGGCCACCACAGGCTGCGCTTCTTGCTGATCGCTCAGCGAGGCCGGCGATTGCAGCTCGTGGATCTGCCAGCGCGCCCGGTCATCACAGTTCTCAAGCAGACGGTCGAGGTCATCTGCTGCGTGCTTAGGGCTCTCGTATGGACCGATGTAACGGGTCGACAATCCCTCGCGAATGGTCAGCAGATACATTCCACCTCCGCGGTCTGCCCGCAACTTAGCCTGCGTTTGTAGGAAATGCAGGGGCGGTCTTCCACACCACAGGCAAGCGCGCCTGCTCTCCCCAGACCGCATCGAGCCGGGCATCACGGCCGCAACGCCAGCGGTAGAAGTTGTAGGTGAGCGCCTGGCGCTCGGCGTAATCCTGGTGATAGTCCTCAGCCGGCCAGAAGCGCTTCAGCGGTTCGATCGCCACCGCCAAGGCCCCAGAGGTTCCCAGTTCTCGGCGCGCCAAGCGCTCACTTTCGCTGGCCTGCTCCAGCTGATCGGCTGAGCCGGTGAAGATCACCGGGCGATAGGAGCTGCCGCGATCACAGAACTGACCCTCGCCATCCAACGGATCCACATTGCGCCAAAAGGCCCGCAGCAAGGTGGCGTAACTGATGCGATCCGGGTCAAAACGCACCAACACACTCTCGGCATGGCCGGTGCGGCCACTGCTCACCTGTTGATAGGTGGGATTGGCCGTGCTGCCGCCGGAGTAGCCGCTTTCAGCCGAGATCACCCCAGGCAGCACCTCGAGATCGTGCTCAAGGCACCAAAAACACCCCCCGGCAAACACCGCCTGCTGGGGATCAGCAGCCCAAACAGCAGAGGTTGGCCCCAGCAGAGATGCCAGCCCCACCAACACAGAAGCCAGCAGCCAGAGCAATCGCCGCTTCATTGGGGAATGGCCTCGAGGATGGCCGCTGCAGCGCGGTCTGTCACCCCAGGGCTGCCCAGGGTCTGCCGCAGCCGCTGGTAGCCATCGAACACGCGGGCGCGGCATGACTCGTCTTCCAATAGCGGCACAGCCTGGGCCAAAAACTCATCCACCGTGAAGCTGTCTTGCAGCAGCTCCGGCACCAAGCGCTCTTTAAGCAGCAAGTTCACAGGCGAAATGTGCTCCACCTTGAAACGCAGCAGATGCTGGGCCACCCAAGCCGTGAGCCGGCTGACCCGATAGCCCACCACCTGGGGAACCCCCTGCAACGCCAGCTCCAGGTTGACGGTGCCTGACTTGCCAAGCGCCAAATCTGCCGCTCCAAACAGGGCGGGCTTGAGGGCATCCGCTTGATCAGCGGGAATGACTCGCCCGCGCACCCCAGCAGCCTCAAGGGCCTCGGCCAAGGGCTGCTCAAAACGGCTTAAGCCCGCTGGAACGATCACCGATAAATCGGGATCTCGGGCCTGCAGCTGGGCCGCCACCTGGGCCAACACCGGCATCAGATAGTTCAGCTCTTGCGGCCTGGAGGCCGGCAACAGCAGCAGCAGGCGGCCTTCGGGAGCAAGACCCAGCTGCTGGCGCCCTTCGCTGCGGCTCAGCTGATGAGCCGCCAAATCCACCAGGGGATGGCCCACCCAGGTGACCGCCGCTCCATGGGACTCATAAAACGAGGCCTCATCGGGAAAGATCGCCAGGATGCGATCAGTGAACTTCAGCAGGCTGGTGGTGCCGCCATCGTTCATGCTCCAGGCCCATTCCTGGGGAGCGATGTAATAGGTGATGGGCACCTCAGGCAGCTGTCGCCGCAAGCGCTTGCCCAAACGCACATTGGCGCCCATGTAGTCGATCAGCACCACGGCATCCGGCGGCCGCTGCAGCAGCTCGCGGTTCACCTGAGCCTGCAGCTTCAGCGTTGGCAGCACCTGGGGCAGATGCTCCAAAAGACCAATCGAACCCAGCGGCGCTGTATCAGCAAGGAGCTCAGCGCCAGCGGCCTGCATGCGGGGGCCACCGAGGGCCAACACCTCCAAGGGAATCTGGCGCGCTGCCGCCTGCCGGTGGAGAGCCTCCACCAACAAGCTGCCTTGCAGATCACCAGACACCTCACCGGTGCTGATCAGCACGCGCACCATTAGCGGCTCGCGGCTGGCATCGGGCCGCGGCGCCCCTTGGTCAGCGATCCTTCCAAAAACGAGCAGAGGTGTTCAGCCGCCGGGAGCAGCTCTTGCGCTCGAGCGAGCTTCAAGCCCTCAGCGATCACATGCTCAGAGCGGTAGAGCAGCGACCAGATCTCCTGCAGCTGGCGCATCTCGCGTCCTTCGTGCTGCTCGGCTAGGCCACTGCGGCGCAGGCCTACCCGATTCAAACCACGCACCCGGCCTGGGTGTCCTTCCACCAAACAAAAAGGAGGCACATCCCGGTCCACGCGGGTCATGCCGCCCACCATGGCCATGCGACCGATATGAACGAATTGGTGAATGCCCAAGCAACCACCAATCACGGCACGATCTTCAATCACCACATGGCCCGCCACCTGGATGGCATTGGACATGATGATGTCGTTGGCCAGCTCGCATTGGTGGCCGAGATGGCAGTAGGCCATCAGCAAGTTGCGATCACCGATGCGGGTGATTTCACCTTCGTTGGTGCCGCGGTTGATCGTGACGCACTCTCGGATGGTGTTCTGATTACCAATCACCACCTCAGTCGGTGCTCCGCGGTACTTGAGGTCTTGGGGCTCCTGACCGATGCAGGCCCCAGCAAAAATCTTGTTGTCACGGCCCAGGCGCACGCGGCCATCGAGCACCACATGGGGGCCAATCGAGGTGCCGGAGCCGATGCGCACCTCGGGGCCGATCACGGCATAGGGGCCAATGCTGACGCCGCCGTCAATCTGCGCCGCCGGATCAACCACCGCGGTGGGATGAATCTGAGGAGCGAGTGCGGAGCTGCCCATCGTCAATCCACCAACGAGAACATCAGCTCGCCAGAGCAGACCAGCTCACCATCAACGGTGGCTTCAGCCCGCACCTTGCCAAAGCGCTGACGCTTGAGGCTGAGCAGTTCACAAGTAATGCGCAACTGATCGCCGGGCACAACCGGGCGGCGGAAACGAACCCCATCAATGCCAGCAAAAACAAACAAGCCCTTCGGCAGATCAGGCATCTGGGTGACGATCAAGCCGCCCACTTGGGCCATGGCTTCGACGATCAACACCCCGGGCA
>CAJWAH010000055.1 GCA_913020095.1 uncultured Synechococcus sp. | reverse complement strand
GGCACCGACACGATGGACGTGTGGTTTGACTCCGGCTCCTCCTGGGCTGGGGTTCTCGGCGGCCTAGAGGCTGCGGCCGACAGCTCGCTGAACTATCCAGCTGACCTCTACCTCGAAGGCTCTGACCAACACCGGGGCTGGTTCCAAAGCAGCCTGCTCACCTCCGTGGCCGTCAACGGCAAGGCCCCCTACAAGCGGGTGCTCACCCACGGCTTCACCCTCGATGAAAAGGGCCGCAAGATGAGCAAATCCCTGGGCAACGTGGTGGATCCAGCCGTCATTGTTGAAGGGGGCAAAAACCAAAAGCAAGAGCCTCCCTACGGCGCCGATGTGCTGCGCCTCTGGGTGAGTTCTGTGGATTACTCCGCCGATGTGCCCCTCGGCCCGGGCATCGTCAAACAGCTGGCCGACGTCTACCGCAAGGTGCGCAACACGGCCCGCTACCTGCTGGGCAATCTGCACGACTTTGATCCCAGCCGTGACGCGGTTCCGCTCGCTGACTTACCGCTGCTGGATCGCTGGATGCTGCAACGCACCGCCAAGGTTCTCGAGGACGTCAGCGGCGATTTTGAGCGCTACGAGTTCTATCGCTTCTTCCAAACCCTGCAGAACTTCTGCGTGGTGGACCTCTCCAATGTCTACCTCGACATTGCCAAGGATCGTCTCTATGTCAGCGCCGCTGATTCCTTCCGCCGCCGCAGCTGCCAAACCGTGATGGCCCTGGTGCTCGAGCGCTTGGCCGGCATGATCGCGCCGGTGCTCAGCCACATGGCGGAAGACATCTGGCAACACCTGCCCTATCCCGTTGAGGAGGCCTCGGTGTTCCTGCGGGGCTGGCCCCAAACCGATTCAAGCTGGAGTGGCCTCAGCAGCGCCGAAAGCGAGGCCATCGATGCCGCTGTGCAATTGCGGGCTTTGGTGAATCGGCAATTGGAGAGCTGCCGCAGCAATGGCGACCTCGGGGCATCTCTGGAGGCTGCTGTGCAACTGGAGCTGGGTTCTGGCCCCTTGGCAGACGCCCTGCAACGCGCTCTGGAGCAACTGCAGGCCAGCCCCCATCCAGAGGTGGACAACCTGGCTGATTGGCTGCTGATTAGCCAGCTGCAGTTGGGCGGTCAGCCACCAGAAAGCCCCTTAGCTGAGATCACAGAAGAGGGGGTAACGCTGCGCATCTCCAAAGCCGCTGGCGAGAAGTGCGCCCGCTGCTGGCACTACGAAACCGACATCGGCAGCAACGCTGAACATCCTGAGATCTGCGGGCGCTGCGTCGCGGCGATCGGGGCCTAACGCTTCAGCCCCACAGGGCCCGGTCGAGGAAATCTTGCGCTGGTCGCGGGCCGGCCAGCACCTGTTCAGCGGCGGGATTGAGGGGTGCCTGCAGCAGCACGGCGGATTCAATCCTCGCTTCGCTGGGCAGCAACGGCTGATCCGGATCAAAGGCGGTGGGGTGGGTGAGGCTGCTACTGAAGCCCCGAAAAATCACCACTTCCAACGCTTCGCCATCCCCCATCCGCCCTTGCAGCCGCAAGGCGCGATCGGGGCGATCACGGCTGATGCTCTCCAGCTCAGCGAGCACCTCAGAAGCCCCCGGCCAAACGACCCTGCTTGGGCAAACGCACCACCAGGAATTGGATCAGGCCAACGCCATAGGCCGCCAAGCCCAGATAGCCGAGGAAGGCGGAGATGGTGGCCGTCCAGCTGCCACCAAACAGAAAACTCAGCACCACCGCCAAACGGTCGTGGAATTGCTGCGGCGCCTCCAGCCACAGCTGGCACACCTCGCCAGCGCTCCCAGCACCTGCGCAGCCCAAGGCTGGAACTGTGAGCACCAGGCCCAAAACGCACAGCACGGTCATCGCCCAGCGCCAGCAGCGCACCGTGAGGGGCAAGGGGCGGTAGGGGGGCAAATCGGCTAACTCCTCATTGAGATCCGACCAGAACCACAGGGCAATGAGGATGAACAGGTTGGCCACAGCCGAGGTGATGTAGGCCACCGGACGGGCATCCACCATGAGCAGCACCGTGATCCCCAGCAAGCTGGCCACCTGCCAGTACAGGGTGAGCAGCCGCACCAAGGCTTGCTCACGCCGGGAGAGCGCCCAGAACAGCAACACCAGGGGCAGAGCCACGGCAAAAAGCACTGCGAGCCGGTAATCCAGCCAGATCAGGCTGCGCAGCAAGGGGAGTGGCATGCCGGGGCAAAAGGGTGCCTCATTATCCGCGCCGCAGCTGTAGCGTCCAATCAGCACAGCCATGGTCATGCTGCCCTGGTTCAAGAGCAGTGGTCCTGATGCGCTCGCCCGCACGGCCCTCTCCTCTCAACCCTCCCTGGAGCAAGCCATCGATGAGGTGGCTGGCAGCCTCAAGGGCATGGGCCAGGCGAACTTGGCGCTGGTCTTTTGCAGCAGCAGCTTTGCCAGTGATCTGCCCCGCCTGCTGCCCCTGCTGCAGCAAAAGCTGCAAGCAGACCACTGGTTGGGTGCCTGCGGCGGCGGCGTGGTGGGCACCAATTCCGGCAACCAGCCCTTGGAATTGGAGCAGGGGTGCGGCCTCAGCGTCACGCTGCTGAAACTGCCGGGCGCGCAGATCAACTGCTTTGCGCTCGATGCCAACCAACTACCCGATCTCGATGGCCCGGCGTTGCCATGGCAGCAGGCCGTGGGGGCCGACCCGGCCGCCGGTGGGGCGATGTTGCTGTGGCTGGACCCCAGCATCAGCAGCATCAACGATCTGATCAGTGGGTTGGATTACGCCTATCCGGCCATGGCCAAGCTCGGCGGAATCGCGGGGAACCACAGCGCAAACCACGGCTCGCTGCTGTTGGCGGATCAGGTGCACCACAGCGCCGTGGGCTGCGTGATCTCCGGGGCCTGGACGCTGGAGCCAGTGGTCGCCCAGGGGTGCCGCCCCATCGGGCCGATCTTTGAGGTTGAGCAAGCCAAGCGCAATGTGGTGCTGGAGCTGCGCCAAGGAGATGAGCTCGCCAACCCGGTAACGGCGCTGCAGCAGGTGATCGAAACCCTGCCTGAGCCCGACAAAGAGTTGCTGCGGCACTCCCTGTTTGTTGGCTTGGCCCGCAACAGCTTTTCACTGCAACAAGAGCGCAGCAGCAACCCCTTTTTGGTGCGCAATTTGATGGGGGTGGACCCGCGCCATGGCGCCATGGCCGTGGCCGACAGCCTCCAGGTGGGGCAGCGCTTGCAATTCCAACTGCGCGATGGCGCCACCTCACGGCAGGAACTCGATGGCCTACTGGACGCTTCTCAACAGAACTGCCAGCAGCCACCGGTTGCAGCGCTGCTCTTTGCCTGCCTCGGGCGAGGGCAAGGGCTCTATGGCGAAGCCCACGTGGATACGGGCCTCTGCCGCAAGCACTTCCCAGAGCTGCCCATCAGCGGCTTGTTCTGCAATGGTGAAATCGGCCCGGTAGACGGCAGCACCCAGCTGCACGGCTACACCGCATGCTGGGCCCTTGTGGTTCCAACCCAGTCCTGAGGTCCTTGCGGCAGCACGTCAATCCACTCAGCAGCTTCTTCCAGCAGGAGCGTCCATTACCCGGCTTAGCTGAGCTCTTCGCCACACCAGAGCAACCGCTCCACCTCGACATCGGCTGCGCCCGCGGCAAATTCCTGCTGCAGATGGCGAGCCAGACCCCGCAGCGCAATCACCTGGGCCTGGAGATCCGCCATCCCTTGGTGAAGCAAGCGGAAGCCGAGCGCCTGCAACTGGAGCTCACCAACCTGCACTTTCTGTTCTGCAACGCCAACATCAGCCTGCGGAATTGGTTGGCGCAACTGCCCATTGGGCTGTTGGAGCTGGTCACGATTCAGTATCCCGACCCCTGGTTTAAAAAGCGGCATCAAAAACGGCGCATGGTGCAGCCCGAGCTGATCCGCTGGGTGGCTGCAGCAATGGCACCGGGGGCTCAGCTCTTTTTGCAGAGCGATGTTCCCGATGTGATCGACCAGATGCTGGAGGCCACAACCAGCGGTCCCTGGTTTGAACCCGCCGATGGCGGCCAATGGCTCAGCGACAACCCCTTGCAACAGCCCACCGAACGTGAGCTGTATGTGCAGAAACAGGGCCTGCCGGTTTACAGACGGCTCTTCGCTCGAACCACAGCAGCCGTTCAAGCCCATAATCCGTGCGCCGCCGACGCTGCGACGCCATGAGTCCCTCTCCAGCCGCCCCTTGGCTGCTGTGCTGGCAGGGACTGCTGGCCAGCGAGGCAACGAGTCGCCTGCGCAAGCTGCTGCCCCAAATAGCCGGCGGCATGCTTTGCGCCCTGCTGCTGGTGCTGCCGATGGCAACCCGCACGGGCCTTGGCTTGCTGATTGCCGCCTGCGGGTTGCTGTGGCTGGTGTGGGGACTCGCCACACCACCGGTGCAACGCCCCCTGGGGGCCATTAATGGCTGGTTGCTGCTGTACGTGGCCATCGCCGTGGTGGCCACGGGCCTATCACCCGTTCCAGCCGCCGCGGCCAAAGGACTGCTGAAGCTGTTGAGCTACCTCGGGGTGTATGCCCTGATGCGGCGGCTGCTGGAGGGGGCACCGCAATGGTGGAACCGACTATTGGCCGCCCTGTTGCTGGGGCAATTGATCACCGCCGTGATCGGGCTGCGGCAGCTCTATGCCCCCATCGAAGATCTCGCCCTCTGGGCTGATCCCAACTCCGTTGCCGATGGCACGCGGCGCATCTACAGCACCCTGGGCAATCCCAACTTGCTGGCGGGTTATCTGGTGCCGATCCTGCCGCTAGCGGTCATCGGCCTGCTGCGCTGGCAAGGGGTTTGGCCGAAGCTGTTGGCCCTGGGCAGCCTGGGCTGCGGCCTAGCGGCCGCCCTACTGAGCTACAGCCGAGGCGGCTGGATTGGCTTGCTGCTTGCCCTGGGCAGCCTGGGGCTCTTGCTGCTGCTGCGGCAATCCCGCCGGCTCGGCCCTTTGTGGGGAAAACTGCTGCCGCCGCTGGTGATCACTGCCGTGGTGGTGGCACTGGTGCTGGCGGCCATCAAGGTGGAGCCGCTGCGCATTCGCCTCACCAGCATGTTGGCCGGTCGCGGCGATAGCTCCAACAACTTCCGCATCAACGTTTGGTTGGCCGCGCTGGAGATGATTCAGGCGCGGCCCTGGATTGGCATTGGCCCTGGCAACAGCGCCTTCAACCTGATCTACCCGCTCTTTCAACAACCGGGCTACACCGCCTTGAGCGCCTACTCCGTGCCTCTTGAGCTCGCTGTGGAAACCGGCATCCCTGGGCTCCTGGCGGCCACCGGACTGTTGTTCAGTTCGCTTCGGCTTGGGCTGCAGCAGCTGCAGCGGGACCTGGTGTTGAGCTTGCCGGCCCTTGGCGCTGCCGCGGCCGTGATCGGCCTGGCAGGGCATGGCGTGGTGGACACCATCTTTTTCCGCCCGGAAGTGCAGATCACGGGCTGGTTTGCCCTGGCCACCCTTGGAGCGGCTCGCCAACTGCGATGACGCTCACCAGCCCCACCGGTGGCCTGCTCGCTGGTTTTGATGCCGGCCAGACCCACACCCGCTGCCGCCTGAGCCAGCGCGATGGCCGCGTGGTGGCCGAAGGCGAAGGCAGCGGCGTCAGCCACCTGGGCAGCGAGCAAGGGCCGGAGCGCTTTAGGCAGGCGCTGCAGAGCAGCCTGGAGGCTGCCAGGCGGCAGGGGGGAGCAGCCCTGGAGCCTTTGGCCGCCGCGGCGATTGGGGCGAGCGGCATCGAGCAGGACAGCCCCACCCAACGCCTGGGCACCGACTTAGCCCGCCAGGCCCTGGAACTTGATGCGGTGCTGGTGACAGGAGATGAGCGCACAGCCCTGGCCGGCGCTTTTGCCCCCGGGCAGGCGGGCATCAGCCTGATCAGCGGCACCGGTGCGATTGCCCTGGGCCAAAACGAGCAGGGCCGGCAGCATCGCTGCGCTGGTTGGGGCTGGCTGGTGGATGGGGTGGGCAGCGCCATGGACATTGGCCGCGATGGCTTGGCGATCAGCCTGCGCATGGCCGACGGACGACTGCCCGAAACAGGTTTAAAAGCAGCGCTGTGGCAAGCCCTCGGCGTGCAGCAGGCCCACGAGCTCAAGGCCCTGGTGGTGGATCCAGGCTTTGGCGCTGCGGGCTTTGCCCGCTTGGCACCGGTGGTGCATCAGCAGGCCTTGACCGGCGATGCCCATGCCCAAAGCGTGCTTGAACACGCCGGGGATGAACTGGCCGCCATGGTGATTGGCGTTGCCGAAGCGCTCGAGCTGGAGGCCCCGGCCCTGTGCTGCTCAGGGGGAGCCATCAGCCATCTGAGCCTGCTGCGGCAAGCCATGGATCGTTTGCTGCTGGAACGTCTCCCCGGGCTGCGTCATGTGCAGCCCCAAGGCGATGCCTGTGATGGGGCCTTGCGCCTGGCTCAGGCGTTGAGCAGCTGATCGGCGAGCTCAGAGAGGTGATCGGTCCAGTGGTCCACCTGCTCCTGGCAGGAGGCCTCCACCATCACCCGCAACAAAGGCTCGGTGCCGGAGGCCCGCACCAACACCCGGCCCTCATCGCCCATGGCGGCCTCAGCTGCAGCGATGGCCGTGGTGAGCCCATCGCATTGCTGCCAACCCTTGCGGCGGTCGCGATCCGGCACACGCACATTGCGCAACCGCTGCGGGAACGAGCGGAAGCTTTGATCCACCCGATCCGACAGCGTCTCGCCAGGTTGCAACAGCGCTGCCAGCTGCAAAGCAGTTAAAACCCCATCGCCACTCATGCCGTGATCGGCGCTGATGATGTGGCCGGACTGCTCGCCGCCTAGCACCGCACCAAGTTCGGCCATGGCGGCATGGACGTGTTGATCACCCACCGCGGTGCGTTCCAACTGACCGCCCCGTGCCGTCCAGGCCCGCTCAAAACCGAGGTTGCTCATCACCGTGGCCACAAGCCGTTGTTGCGGCAGGGCATCGGCATCGGCCAGGGCCGAGCCCCAGAGGTAAAGGATGTGATCGCCATCCACCAAGCGGCCCTGGCCATCAACAGCCAGCACGCGGTCGGCATCTCCATCAAAGGCAAAGCCCATCTCAGCGCCGTGCTCCATCACGGCCTGGCGCAGGGGCTCGAGGTGAGTGCTGCCGCAACCCACGTTGATGGCCGCACCATCGGGCTGGCTGTGCAGGGCAATCACCTCAGCCCCAAGGCGCCGGAATAGGGGCTCCGCGCAGGAGGTGGCTGATCCCCAGCAGAGATCGAGCACTATCCGGCGGCCATCAAGGCGCCGACCTTCCAGGCTGTTTTCCAGCAAGGCGGTGTAACTCTCCAAGAGCTCAGTGCGCCGCTGGGTGGGACCACAGCTGGTGAGCGCTGGCCGCACCTCACCGCGCAAGCCGGCTTCGATCGCTTGCTGCTGATCGCGGCTGAGCTTGGCCCCTGAGGGGCCAAACAATTTGATGCCGTTGTCTTCTGGGGGGTTGTGGCTGGCCGAGACCATCAAGCCGCCAGCCGCCTGGAACTGATTCACCAGCCGGGCCACCGCCGGGGTGGGGCACAGGCCAAGGGTCCACACCTCACGGCCCGCCGCAGCCAGGCCAGCCTCGAGGGCGGCCACGAGCATGGGCCCACTGCTGCGGGAATCCATCCCCAACAGCACTGGGGCATCACCAGGCAGCACCTGACCGCTCCAGTAGCCCACCTGCATGGCAAGAGCCGGGGTCATCACGGTGCCCACGCGGCCGCGAATGCCATCGGTACCGAAGCTGACGCCACCACCTCCAAGGGGTTGGCCCACCGGATGGGACGCCAGATCGGCCATGCCAGAAACTTCGTTCCTGCAGAGATTAAACGGGTTTTCCAGGCTTGCCTGGACGCAGGAGACTCATGGACAGCCGTCTGCCTAACGCCAGCGCTGGGGCCGCCATGCCAAGAGCCACAACTCAATCGCTCCCCACAGCAGCAGGCCCCCGACCACCCAACCCGGCAGCCAAACCAGAGGGGGCCAAGGCCGCAACAGCCAACTCAGCAATCCCAAACCCACAGCCAGCGCAGCGCGCCGGCGTTGCAACTGCCAGGGAGGCATCTGGGCCAGAGCAGATCGAAAGCGCTCCCATCGCTTGACCATGGTTCCCGCCGGTCTGCAGCCGCGCCATTGTGACCTCCATACGATGCCGGCAAGGAACAACAGAGGTTGATGCCGCTGCGGGGTGGAGGAGTTCTGCTGATCACCATCGCCGCGGCTGGCACCGTGGTGATCAGCAGCGCCTTGCAGCAGCGCCTGCAACAGATCCGGCCTGAACTCGACCGCCACAGCTCAGCCACCCTGCTGCGGCGAACCGCTCGCTTTGATCCCGATCCAAGCCGGCGACGCCTCGCCCGGCTGATCCTGGC
>CAJWAH010000054.1 GCA_913020095.1 uncultured Synechococcus sp. | reverse complement strand
AAGGTGGCGGAAGGGTCGGTGGCTCCGTAAACGATCAGTTCGGCGTCAGCCACCAGCCAGAAGGACCGTTGACGCGGAGCTACGCCACCGATGCCGCTCTCGCTGCGTCCGCTGGCCCAGCGACCAACACCGGAATCATTGAGGCCGCGAGCTGCAGCGTCGGAATCACCCAGCTCATGGAAGGCTTCAGAGCCCCGGCCAAGTCGGCGCCAGCGCACGGTGGCGGTTTGATAGAGCCGCTCGTGCAGGTTGTTGTCGCCAGCATCGGCTGGGGTGGGCAGGGTGCTGGGGGTGGCTTCTAAGGAGAAGGGCACGAACTGATCAAGAATCTGCTCGCTGGGGTGCATGGCCGGAACGCGGGCCACAGCCGAGAAGGCCAAGGAGAACCAACCGCCATCGTTGAGGCGGAAGCCCAGCTCAACGCGGTAGTCGCGATCGCTGAGGGGAACCGGCAGATACCACTCACTGGTGCCGGCATCCACCACCACTTCCTGCAGGGTGTGGGGATGGCTGGAGCCATCGTGCAGGCCGGTCACATCGCTCACCCGCAGGCAAAGCTGGCGCGCTCCAGCGGCTTCAGCGGAACGGCGGCTATCAGCCGCGATCTCCCAAAAGACGTAGGCCCATTGGGGATCACGGGGGAGAAACACCACCCGAGTTTCAGGTAGAGGCAGGGGGGTGTTGCCAAATCCAGCCTCCATCTCGGCTAGGGAGATGGCGGTTTCAATGCGCTTCTCGCCAGCGCTGAACTCCTGTTTGGTGCTGATGGCATCAAGCAACTCGTCCTTGGATTTGCGGCTGTACAGAGCCACACCCAGGTCGCTTGCAACGCGGCGCAGTTGTCGAAGAGTCAGACGCGCAAGCGAAGACAAGGACTGATTCACCGCTAAAGATTCCGTTTGGGATCACTCTGCATCCACTAGGCAAAAGTCACAACCGAGATCTCTTCACCCGTCAGCAATTGCTGATTCTTGGTCGGCCAGATGCGGGAGCGGCACAAAAAAAGCACCCCTGAAAGGGGTGCCTGAGGAGCTCTGACAGCGATCAATCAGCGGCTGATGCTGCGATAGGGCACACGCGACATGTAGTCGTCGGTTGTTTTGGCCTGAGCCCTGCCCATGTTCACGGCTGCAATGCCGCCAACCCAGGCCATGTAATCGGCTGGATTGCCGCCGCGCTTGACGCGAGCGCGTTCGGGCAAGCGCTTGATATCCCCGGTGAAAACAATCTGGGGGAATCCCAGTTGATCCCGGTGGTATTCGTCGTAGCGGGGGGTGGTGATGTTGAAGGGGGTGTCACCAAGCTCCCGACCAGGCAGCACGCGGTGGCGCTGGTAAGGAACGATGTCGTAGCCGAAATTGTCGAGGTATTCCTCGCTGTCGAGGAGTGCGTCCACCATGCCGGCGACACCTTTGGTCGCGATCACGATGGACCAGGACAGCTCTTCGCCTTTGCCGCTGGTCTTACGGCCGAGCAGGCGTTCCACCAGGTGGCGCACCACCTTGTAATTGCTGTTGAACCCGTAGAAGGTGCGGGTGAAGGTGTCGGAGAGGCAGAGGCCGCGAATGAAATCGCGCACGGTGATCTGGCCGTTGCGCAGCTGTGATTCCAAGAAGCGGTCGCGGTCGCTCTTGAACGCGTGGAAGAAGATCTGGCGATACGCCGCCTCAATCACAGTCTTGAGGTTGTCGGCGTCCATCGACTGGTCGAGGGCTACAACCTTGAGGTCTTCGTCCGAGCCCACGCGAATGCGCTCCACCCGGGCGTTTTGGGTGATGGGCGCGTAAGGCAGGAGGGGAATAGCCACTCAGTTGTCAGCATCCGACGACGCTGATCGTAGAAGTGGGGCCCGGAAGACAGCCGAATCTTTTCAACCGCAATCACAGTCCGTAACTTTTCGCACGAGTTTTCTAGGTATTTGTTACCAGCCCAGCAGTGAGCTCGTCGTGGCAACTGCCTGGTTGGCGGGTGCCGGCTGATAGCCATCTAGAACTCGGGTCTCCATGCAGAGCGAGGCAGTGTTGGAGAGGCCCTGCACCGTGCTGGTGCGCAGCCTGGTGTTGGGTCCGGCGAACCAAAAGCATTCGCCGCTATCCATCATTTCGTAATTGGTGCTCAGCCACAGGCTTTTCTCCTCATCCAGGCGAAAACGCCCGGCCACGGGCTCTTTCACCGAGTAGCCCATGTCGCGAAGCAGAAATCCCTCACAGCCTTTGGAGTCTTCAGGCAGCAGGGCAAACACCGTTTCACTGTCGTGGTTTTCCCCAGCGCGATCCCAGGCCATCGAGCCGCTCCAGCGCACATGACAGCCCCCCACCACTGCGCTGGGGTCCATCTTGTGCAGTTCGGCCAAGGCGGTGAGCCGGGGATCATCGGCTTCCACCATCGCCACTTCCACCAATGAAGCGCCGGCTTCTGCCCGGCGGTGCAAGAGGTGGTGCTGGGAGCGTTGCGAGCGCCAGCGGCCGCAGCTTTGGCGAAAGAAACTGAGGGCGTCGGTGATGCAATCCATGGCGTCCAGCCTGCCGGGTCGATCCCCATGTTGATCGGTGTGATGGCGGCCCTGTTGGCGGCCTTCTGCTGGACGATCGCCAGTGGGCTCTGGCGACGGGTGCCCACCTCGCTCAGCGCCCTGCAGCTCAATCTGCTCAAAAACCTGATCGGCAGCTTGAGCTTGCTGCCCGTGCTGCTCTGGCCTGGGGCGTGGCAGGGCGTTTCAGCGTCCACCCTGCTGGCTTTGATGCTCAGCGGAGTCTTGGGGATTGCCCTGGGCGACAGCTTTTATTTCGCTGCGCTGCGGCGTTTGGGCACTCGCCGCAGCTTGACGCTCGATGCCGGTGGGCCAGCGCTCTCAGCGCTGCTGGCCCAGCTCACCTTGGCGGAATCCCTGCAGCTTCAGCAGTGGCTGGCGATAGCACTCATCAGCCTGGCAGTTTTGATCGTGGCGCGGCAAGCCCCGCCTGGAGGCACACCAGCGCGGGAACAAGGGCTGGGATTGCTGTGCATTGCCCTGGCGTTGCTCTGCGGCTTGGCCGGGGCGCTGCTGTCGCGTTGGGCCTTGGCAGACAGCAGCTGGCAGCCGCTCACAGCAGCGGCAGTGCGCTTGCTGGCGGCTTTGGCGGTGATGCTGCCTTGGGTGCGTTTGCCCTCCAAGCAGCAACCCCGCCCGGCCACGGCGCGCTGGCCCCTGGTGCTGTTGGCCACGCTGCTCGGCACCAGCCTGGGGATCGTGCTGCAGCAGGCGAGCTTGCAGCAGCTGCCGGTGGGGCTGGCCGTGAGCTTGCTGGCAACGGCGCCGCTCATGGCCCTGCCCCTCAGTCGTTTGGAGGGTGATCAACCGGGCTGGCCGGGTCTGTTGGCTGGCGGGCTTGGCTTTGCGGGGGTGTTGATGCTCGTATCAGCTGCTCAAGGCTGAGGCTGAGCGGGGTTTGCTCGGGCGCTTGGCTCTCGGCAATTTGCTCCAGGCGTCTGCCGGCGCCATTGAGTTGCTCGATCAGCAGCTGCCGAAAGCTGGGCTCCTGTTGCAGCTGGGGCTGTGCCATGGCCCAGGCCTCCAGTTCACTGGCGCTGGGGAGAGCGCCACCGCTGCGCCCAGCAGCGGCCTGCAGGCTGCGCAGGCTGTGGGCCAAGAGCCGTAGTCGCTGGCGCTCCAGCAGCGGCCAGGGCAGGGCATCAATGGCTGCGGCTTCGTCGTGGCTGAGCGGGCTCTCAGCCACGGGGGGTGAGCCGGAAACCACAGGTGTGATCGCCATCGAGCTTCCAGTGCACCCGCTCAACGCTGCAATCGGGGAAGGTGCGCCGCATCACCTGCAGCTCTTGATCGCAGATCAAAGGGAAAGCCTCCGCCACCCGTGACACCGAGCAGTGGTACTCCTGCAGCAGCCATGCGGAACTGTCGGGATCTTGGCGGCAGTCGGCCACATAGCCCTCGCGCCGCCGCAGCTCCACCAGTTTTTCCAGCCGGCCCGAGAGGGGCTCATCACCGAGTTGGTCGCGGTAGCGCCCGGCCTGGCAATCCGCCTGGGTGCTCAGTAGGTCTTTGACTTGCTCTGGGGGCAAAGCGGTGCTGAGTGACTGCAGCAGGCCAAGGGCGAAATGCTCACTGCCATCGGGAAAGCGCCCACGGCCGTTGGCCGTCAGGCGCCAGCGATTGCTGGGCCGACCGGGACCGCCGGATTGTGGGCTGGCTTCCACCAGTTCATCGCGTTCGAGGCTGCGCAGGTGCCGGCGCATCACCTGAACGGACACCCCGAGTTGCTCGGCCAGCTCAGCAGCCGACGCCTCACCTTGCCGCAACAGCAAGGTGAGCGCAGCTTCGTGGGTGGAGGCGGGTGAGGACGTCATCGTCTCCCCAGCCTGGCATCAGGCGATGGGGATCGCTGGGTCGAGATAGACGTCTTGAACCCGTTGAATCAGAGCGGCCCCCTCTTGGCGCGGCTTCTGGAACGCCTTGCGCCCCATGATCAGACCGCAGCCGCCAGCACGCTTGTTGATCACGGCGGTGCGCACGGCGTCGTGCACATCGTTCTTGCCGGCGGCCCCGCCGCTGTTGATCAGACCGATGCGGCCTGCATAGCAATTGAGAACTTGATAGCGGCAGAGGTCGATGGGGTTGGCGCTGCTGAGCTCGTCGTAGATGCGCTCATCGGTCATCCCATAGGACTGACCAAGAGCCCGGGCCACCGCGCCGTAACCGCCGTTGTTCTCGGGCAGCTTTTGCTTAATGATGTCGGCGCCGATGGTCACCCCGAGATGGTTGGCCTGGCCGGTGAGGTCGGCGGCGAGGTGGTAGTCGGCCTCGGGCTGCTTGAACACCGGGTTGCGCAGATAGCACCACAGCACCGTGGCCATGCCTCGGCTGTGGGCTTGCTCAAACAGCGCAGCGATCTGTTGCAGCTCCCGGTTGCAGTCGTCGCTGCCGAAATAGATGGTGGCGCCAACGGCCACGGCGCCCATGTTCCAGGCCTGATCCACCGAGGCAAACAGGATCTGCTCGTGAACGTTGGGGGCTGTCAGCAGCTGGTTGTGGTTGAGCTTCACCAGGAAGGGGATCCGGTGGGCCCAGCGGCGAGCCACCGACCCCAGCACACCCAGGGTTGAGGCCACGGCGCTGCAGCCAGCTTCAACGGCCAGTTCAACGATGGCCTCGCTGTCGAAGTATTCCGGGGTGGGGGCGAAGGAGTGGGCCGCTGAGTGCTCAATGCCCTGGTCCACCGGCAGGATCGAGAGGTAGCCGGTGTGGGCCAGCCGGCCGGATCCATAGAGCTGCTGCAGGCTGCGGAGCACCTGAGGGCTGCGGTCTGAGCTTTCAAACAGCCGGCTGACCACATCCGGGCCGGGCAGGTGCAGCCGGTCGCGGCTCACCTTGGGCTGAGTACGCAATAAAAGGTCGGCTTCATCGCCCAACAGCTCGTCCACGGGCCGCTGCTGCAGATCAGAGAGAGTCACCACGGGATCCAGGGGAGGTTCCCCGCAAGCTATGAACGCCGCACGGAGATGTCAGTTAAGGCTTGGGGGTGCCACTGCAGGGCATACCCTTGCTCTAGCCTTGGAAAGGAAACCAAGGTGTTTCGTAATTCCGGCCCCTATGGCAGACGACGCGCAACAGCCCGCGGCTTCAGACAGCCTTGAAGTCATCCGCCGTTTTGCGGAAACCTATGCCCAGCGCACGGGGACTTACTTCTGCAGTGACCCTGGCGTTACAGCAGTGGTGCTGGAGGGGTTAGCCCGCCACAAAGATGAGCTTGGTGGCGCCCTCTGTCCTTGCCGCCACTACGAAGACAAAGAGGCTGAAGTCTCTCAAGCGTTTTGGAACTGCCCTTGCGTGCCAATGCGCGAGCGCAAGGACTGCCACTGCATGCTGTTCCTGACCGAGGACAACCCATTCCGCGGTGAGAAACAGAGCATCACCCTGGATGAAATCCAGGCCCATACCTCTGGATGAGTGCCACTCCGCCTGTGAATGCTTTGGACGCGCCAGTGGCCTCCAGCAATGTCAGTGACCTGGTTAGCCAGCCCTACCGCTACGGCTTTGTCACTGACATTGAAACGGAGAAGATCGCCAAGGGCCTCAGTGAAGAGGTTGTTCGGCTGATTTCGGCCAAAAAGAAGGAGCCCCAGTTCCTACTGGATTTCCGCCTGCGTGCCTTCCGCCAGTGGCAGCGCATGGCTGAGCCCGATTGGGCTGCTTTGGGCTATCCGCCCATCGACTACCAGGACATCGTTTATTACGCCGCTCCAAAGCAGGAGCAGAAGAAGGCCAGCCTTGATGAGGTGGACCCCAAATTGCTCGAGACCTTCGACAAGCTCGGGATTCCGCTGAGTGAGCAGAAGCGTCTTTCGAATGTGGCGGTGGATGCTGTCTTCGACAGTGTTTCGATTGCCACCACCTACAAAGAACAGCTGGCCGAGCACGGCGTCATCTTCTGCTCCTTCAGTGAAGCGGTTGAAGAGCATCCCGAGTTGATCGAGCGCTACTTGGGCAGCGTCGTTCCAATCGCCGATAACTACTTTGCTGCGCTGAATTCAGCGGTGTTCAGCGACGGTTCATTTGTGTTCATTCCTAAGGGCGTCACCTGCCCGATGGACCTCTCGACCTATTTCCGCATCAACAGCGGTGATACCGGTCAGTTCGAGCGCACCTTGATCGTTGCTGAAGAGGGGGCGTCGGTGAGCTACCTGGAGGGCTGCACGGCTCCGATGTTTGACACCAATCAGCTGCATGCTGCCGTGGTGGAGTTGGTGGCGCTTGATGACGCTTCGATCAAGTACTCCACCGTTCAGAACTGGTATGCCGGCGATGAGAACGGCAAAGGCGGCATCTACAACTTCGTGACCAAGCGCGGCATCTGCAAGGGCGCCCGCAGCCACATCAGCTGGACCCAGGTGGAGACCGGCTCAGCCATCACCTGGAAGTACCCCAGCTGTGTGTTGGCTGGTGCTGATTCCGTTGGCGAGTTCTACTCCGTGGCTCTGACCAACAACTGCCAGCAGGCTGATACCGGCACCAAGATGGTCCACGTTGGTCCCCGTAGCCGTTCCACGATCGTCAGCAAAGGCATTAGTGCTGGCCGCTCCGCCAACAGCTACCGGGGGCTCGTGCAAATGGGGGCCAAAGCGATTGGCGCTCGCAATTACAGCCAATGCGATTCGATGTTGATCGGCGATCAAGCGGCCGCCAATACGTATCCCTACATCCGCTCGCAGCAACCCCAGGCCACCGTCGAGCACGAGGCCAGCACCTGCCGGATCTCGGAAGATCAGCTCTTCTATTTGCAGAGCCGGGGCATCGCTTTTGAAGAGGCGGTGTCGATGATGGTCAGCGGTTTTTGCCGTGATGTGTTCAACCAGCTCCCGCTGGAATTTGCTGCTGAAGCCGACAAGCTGCTCGCCCTCAAGCTCGAGGGTTCCGTCGGTTAACCCGCTGCTTGCCCACCTCCCTAATTCGTTGTGTCTGAGTCCCCTGTCCTGCTTGAGATCACCGATCTGCGCGCCTCGGTCGCCGATCAGGAGATTCTTTGTGGGGTCAATCTCACGGTCCGTGCCGGTGAAATCCATGCGGTGATGGGCCGCAATGGCAGCGGCAAAAGCACCCTCTCCAAGGTGATTGCCGGCCACCCCAGCTACACCATCACCGGTGGCAGCGTGCGGTTCCGTGGTCAGGACATTGCTGAGCTCGCTCCAGAAGAGCGTTCCAGGGCCGGTGTGTTTTTGGGCTTCCAGTACCCGGTGGAAATCCCTGGGGTGAGCAACCTGGAGTTTCTGCGGGTGTCGACCAACGCGCGCCGTCAAGCGCAGGACCTCGAAGAGCTGGACACCTTCAGTTTTGAAGAGCATCTGCAGCAACGGCTTGAGCTGGTGCAGATGGATCCATCGTTCCTGGAGCGCAGCCTCAATGAGGGGTTCTCAGGTGGTGAGAAAAAGCGCAACGAGATCCTGCAGATGGCTCTGCTGGAGCCGGTGTTGGCGATCCTCGATGAAACCGATTCCGGTTTGGATATCGATGCCCTGCGCATCGTCGCTGAAGGGGTGAATCACCTGGCCGGTCCCGACAACGCCACCTTGTTGATCACCCACTACCAGCGTCTGCTCGATTCGATCACTCCGCAGTTTGTGCATGTGATGGCTCATGGCCGCATCCTGCGCACAGGTGGTCCGGAATTGGCCCTTGAGCTGGAGCGCCGCGGTTACGACTGGGTGGATGCTGAAGCTGGCGTCACCTCGCGCAGCCCTGAGGTGTTGGCATGAGCAGCGCGGTGCTGGAGCGCCAAAGCTGGCTTGATGGATTGAGGGCGAGCCATGGGCTTGGTGCCTCTGAACTCACCCTGCCCCCTAGCCGTCAGGAGGACTGGCGGTTCACCGATCTGGCGCCGCTGTTGCAGCTGGATCCACGCGCTTTGAAGCCCTGCGGCAGCGCCGCCAGTGCTGCCTGGCCGGTGCCGGAAGCCGATGTGGTGCGGCTGCAGCTTGGTGCTGATGGCCTGAGCTTCAGCTTGGCTCCGGGGTCCCAGCCCTTGCCCGAGGGTGCCGTTTTGACCGGCGTCGAGCCTGGAGCGGCCTCCGGCTTGCCCTGCCGACTGCATGCCTCTGTGGCGGGCCCGCAATTGCAACTGGCTTTGGCTGCTGGCGCCCGGTTGCGTTTGGAGTTGTGGCTGCAGCCTGAGGCTGCTTGCGCGCTGCTGGCGCCGCGGTTGCGTTTCCTTTTGGCGGAGAACGCCGAGTTGGAGTTGGCGTTGCGGATCAGCAGCAGCGCCTCGAGCCTCTGCTTGCCTTGGCTCGAAGCCGAGTTGGCCAGCGGCGCCAGGTTGGTGGAGGGCCAATGGCTCCAAGGGGATGCAGGCGCGGTGTTGATGGCAGGGAGTTCAATTCGCCAGCAGCCCGGCAGCTTTTACAGCCGCACGGCCGTGGTTCAGGGTTGGGCCC
>CAJWAH010000053.1 GCA_913020095.1 uncultured Synechococcus sp. | reverse complement strand
CCTACGTCAACCTGACCATCGCGCCGGAGTCCGGTGAGGAGATCACTGAGGCCGATCATCAGCTGGGCGCTCAGATCGACAGCCTCCTATCGGCGTCTTGAATTGATTTGCAGCAGGTCTTTGACCTGTTGCACCTGGGAGGCAAGCCCTGGGTCGGTTGCCAGTTTCTTTTCCACCTGCTGCACCGCATACATGACGGTGGTGTGGTCTTTGCCGCCAAAGTGATCGCCAATCTTGGGCAGACTCAGGTCAGTGCACTGACGCATCAAGTGCATGCCCACTTGGCGAGCCTGGCTCACCGCGCGTTTGCGGCTGCTGCTGCACATGTCTTCGGTGCTAACGCCAAACACCTCGGCCACCTTCTCCAGCACAACCTTCGGGTTGATGTCGCCCTCTGGCATGCCAGTGCCCAAAAGCGGCGCCACGGCATCAACGGTCATCGGCAGGCCTGTGATCGAGGCAAAGGCCACCGCTCGGGTGAGGGCCCCTTCCAATTCGCGAATGTTGGAGGTGAAGCGCCCGGCGATGTACTGAATCAGATCGCGGGGTAAGCGCATCTGTTCCTGCTCAGCTTTTTTGTGCAGGATCGCCATGCGGGTTTCCAGATCGGGCGCCTGAATGTCGGCGATCAGCCCCATCGAGAAACGCGAGATCAAGCGTTCTTGCAGGCGCTGAATTTGGCTGGGGGGCCGGTCGCTGGCGATCACAATCTGGCGGCCCGCTTCATGCAAGGCGTTGAAGGTGTGGAAGAACTCCTCTTGGGTGTATTCCTTGCCTTCGATGAACTGAATGTCATCGACCATGATCAAATCCGCGGCTCGGTAGCGATCGCGGAAGGCCTGCATGCCGTCTTTGCGAATCGCCAGGATTAAGTCATTGGTAAACGTCTCTGTTGAGACGTAGAACACACGCGAATCAGGATCAATTTCGAGGCGGTAGTGGCCGATCGCCTGCATCAGGTGAGTCTTGCCAAGCCCAACGCCTCCACAGAGGAACAGGGGGTTGAACTCACGTCCTGGTGACTCGGCAACCGCTAATGCCGCCGCATGGGCCATGCGGCTGTTGGGGCCCACAACAAAACGTTGGAAGGTGTAACGGGGATTGAGGTTGGATTTCTGGCGTGTTTTGGGTGTTGCCGGCTGACTGACCGGCAGCGGTGTTGGGGCTGGAGCCGGAGTGGCCTCAACGCTGCCAACCGGTTCACTGCTGGCTTCATCACCGGCTTGGATTTGCACTTCCACCGGCCCGCCACTGATGGCGCTGGCCACTTCAGCGATCAAACCCAGGTAGTTGCGCCGCAGCCAGCCGGCGGCAAATGGGTTGGGAGCTTCCAGCACCAGGCGGCGCTTTTCAGCGCTCACGCAAACGGCTGGACGGATCCAGGTTTCAAAGGTTGGCTTGCTGAGGTTCGACTGCAGCTCAGCGCGGACCTGATCCCAGAGATTGCTGATGGGAACTGGGGAGGCCGCCACGTGAAGAACCGATCGACCCGCCAGGGAGACCGAGAATATAGGGGGTGCGGCGGCGACTAACTGACTAACGCGATACTGATCTGAAGTGTCATATCGCTGCCCCCTTTCAGAGCCTTGTTCCGATCCTTTTTTGTCTCTGCGAGCTCCCTGACCGCCCTGGCTGGCGTGGTGGTTTTGATGGGCTGCCAGGGCGGCGTGCGGCAGCAGGGGGATGCTCAAGTCCCCGTGATCAGTGATGCGCCGGCGGCGGCGCCGTTGAAGCCGGGCAGCAGCTTTGTGGCCGATGCCGTGGCCAAGGTGGGTCCAGCAGTGGTGCGCATCGATACGCGCCGCCAGGTGGTGAACCCCATGGGCATGTTTAGTGGTGGCCCTCCGGTGCAGCAGCAACAGGGCCAGGGCTCTGGGTTCATCACCCGCTCCGATGGTGTGTTGCTCACCAATGCCCATGTGGTGGAAGGAGCCGGCACCGTCACGGTGACCTTGCCCGATGGACGCAGCTTTCCCGGCAAGGTTCTCGGCGCTGACACCTTGACCGATGTGGCCGTGGTCAAGGTGGCAGCCCAAGGGCTGCCTGTGGCCCCGCTGGCCAATTCAGCCGATGTCAGGCCGGGTCAGTGGGCCATTGCCATCGGCAACCCCCTCGGGCTCGACAACACAGTGACGATGGGGATCGTTAGTGCCATTGCGCGCCACAACGCCCTTGGCGGCGGGCAACGGGTGGCCTACATCCAGACCGATGCCGCTGTGAACCCTGGCAACAGCGGCGGCCCGCTGATCAACGATCGCGGCCAGGTGATTGGCATCAACACCGCCATTCGCCAAGCCCCAGGGGCAGGCCTGAGTTTTGCAATTCCGATTAACAAGGCCAAGCAGGTGGCCCAGCAGATCCTGCAGCGGGGCCGCGCCAGCCATCCCTATCTGGGGGTCCGGTTGCAGGCTCTAACGCCGCAGTTGGCCCGGGAGGTCAATGCCACCGGGAATCCATGTCAGTTGCCGGAGCGCAAGGCGGCCTTGATCGTTGATGTGGTGGCGGGCACGCCAGCGGCTGCCGCTGGCCTGAAAACCTGTGATCTGATCACCGCCATCGGAGAGAAACCCGTGAAGACGCCTTCGGAGGTTCAGCTGGCGGTGGAGGCCGCCAAGGTGGGCCAGCCCTTGGCGGTGACGATTGAGCGTGATGGTGCGTCTCAGACCCTGGAGGTGAATCCCGCTGAGCTGCCCCAATCCCCGAAGCGCAATTGAGCCTTGCGCTGATTGTTTTGGCGCGTCAGCCCAGTCCGGGCCGCTGCAAACGCCGTTTGGCCGCATCCATTGGCGATCAATCAGCAGCGCGCGTTCAGCAGCGTTTGCTGGCTCACACCGTGGCCGTTGCCCGGCAATGGCAACAGGCTCAAGCCGGCGCTGTGGTGAGCCTTTGCCTAGGGCATCACCAGGGATCTGGTGGTTTGGGGCTGCGCATGCAGCGTCAGCTGGGACGGGCGGTGCGTGCCGGCGCCACGGCGGCGGTGCTGGTGGGTTCGGATCTGCCCGGCTTGAGCGTGCAACACATCCAGCAAGCGTTCAGCGCTTTGCACCACGCGCCATTGGTCTTGGGACCGGCCTGTGATGGTGGGTATTGGTTGGTGGGCTTAACAGCGGCAGGGCAACGTCAGCAGCGCGGCCGGTTGTTCAGTGGCATTGGCTGGGGCGGCAGTGAGGTGTTGCAGCAAACCCTGCAGCAGGCAGCTGCGCTGCAATGGAGCCCCCAGTTGCTTCGCTACCAGAGCGATCTCGATCGGATCGATGACATGGCGCCTTGGCATGGTGCGGCCTGATCCCGGCGATCGCTCCCAGTGGAGTGTGGTGATCCCGGTGCTGCAGGAGGCCCAGCAGCTGCCATCACTGTTGGCGCAATTGCAGGGTCAAGAAGAGGTGTGGGTGGTGGATGGCGGCAGCCGCGATGGCAGCGGTCAGATCGCCCGCTCGATGGGCGCCCATTGGCTGCGCTCAGAGGCGAGTCGGGGCGTGCAATTGCGTCTTGGTGCCGCCCAGGCCACGCGGCCTTGGCTGTTGTTTTTGCATGCCGATGCCCGGTTGCCGAGCCAATGGCCGTTGGTTTTGGCACGGGTGTTGCGTGATCCAGCCGTGGCTGCTGCCGCCTTTCGACTCAGGGTGAATGGACGCGGTTGGAAGCTGCGCCTCTTGGAGCAGCTGGTGGATTGGCGCTGCCGTTGCCGTGGCTTGCCCTATGGCGATCAAGGGTTGGCGTTGGCAGCTGATGTCTACCAGCGATCGGGCGGCTACCAACCGATTCCCCTGATGGAAGACCTGGAGTTGGTGCAGCGCTTGCATCGCCATGGCGATGTTGTGCAGGCCCCTGCCGCTGTGCAGGTCAGCGCGCGCCGCTGGCAACGGCTGGGGGTGTGGCGCAGCAGCTGGCGCAATGCGCAATTGCGCCGGGCTTGGCGGAAGGGGGTTCCGATCGACCAGTTGGCAGGCCTTTATTGATTAGCGGGCGTACCAGAACACGCAGCGCTCACCGCGGGGCTCCAGGTCCCAGCCCTGGGCTTTGTAGAAGCTCACCACGTTGGCATCGGCAAACAGGGTGACCTTTTCCACCTCCATCGCCCGCAAGCGCTCCAGCAGCACCTGCATCAGGCCTTTGCCCAAACCAGCGCCTTGGTAGAGGGGGTGAATCGCTAGATCCCAAATCGTGGCGTCGAGCACGCCATCACCGGTGCAGCGAGCAAAGCCGATCAACTTGGGCACCCGAGGGTCGTGGCGCCAGAGGCCAACCACCAGCAGCGAGTTGTTGAGGGCTTTGCGTACCCGCCTCAGGGGACGGCGGCTCCAGCCCACGGCATCACAGAGCTGCTCGAGTTCCACCAGGTCGACTTCGCGCTCAAAGCTGGTGACCAGCCGCAAATTGGGATTGCAGGTGGCCAGTTCGCGCCAATCTTTGCCGTAGAGCTGATCGAGCAGCGGCTCCGCCTGCCAGGCTGGATTGGCTGCCAGTGAGGAGGCCATGGGACCTGGGCTGCCGGCCAGCACCGGATGAGTGAGAGCACCAACTTACGAGAACCGCACGCCCAACTGGTGATGGCCCATGGATGGCTGTTGCGTGGGCGCATTTGGCAGCCCTTGCAGCAGCAGCTTGAGCCGCAGTGGTCCTGCTGGGCGCCTGATCTGCCGGGCTTTGGCTCTGCTCAACGCCCCCCATGTCTCAGCCCAACCCTGCCGGCCTATGGCCGCTGGTTGGCGCAAGAAGCGAAGGCGCGCGCTGCTGGTGGCCCGCTGGTGCTGCTCGGCCATTCGCTCGGCGGCAGCGTTGTGCTCCATGCCGCTGCCTTGCTGGGGGATCAACTCCAAGGGATCGTGTTGCTGGGCTGTGGCGGCGGGGTTTACCAGCGCCGGCCGTTTACGCGGTTGCGCCAGGTGGGCTGCGCCCTGTCGTGGTTCCAAGGCGATCGCCGCGCTGCCCGCGGCCTACTGCTCAACAGCACCCAGCGCCGTGCGGTGGCGGGCTTGCCCAAGTTGGTGTCGCAACTGGCCATGCCAAGCCTCTGGGTTGGTGGCGACAACGATCAGGTCATGCAGCCGCTCTATGTGCGGCACTTGGCTGGCTATGCCCCGGATCATCAGATCGAGGTGATTCCAGGCGCGGGCCATTTGCCCATGCGTGATCAACCGGTTGCCTTGGCTGAGGTGCTGATTCCCTGGCTTCAGAGGCTGGCCAGTCCCCGCTCTTGAAGCTCCGCCAGCTGGGCGTAGAGGCCCCCTTGGCGGCGCAGTTCCTGGTGGGTTCCCTCCTCCACGAGTCGGCCGCGCTTGAGCACCAAAATGCGATCACTGGCTTCCACCGTGGCCAGCCTGTGGGCGATCACGATCGCGGTGCGCCGTTGCAGCACCCGCGCCAGATCCCGTTGCAAGGTGGCTTCGGTGCTGGGGTCCATAAAGGCGGTGGCCTCATCCATCACCAACACCGATGGATCGCGCAGGGCCACACGGGCCACGGCCAGCAGTTGTCGTTCGCCCGAGCTGAGGTTGCCGCCGCGTTCGCGCAATGGGGTGTCGAGTCCTTGCGGCAGCCGTTGCAGCAACGGATTGAGGCCGAGGTCAGCGCAGATCTGCTCCAGTTCGGCCCTGGGGCGCTGGGTGTCCAGCATCAGGTTGTCGGCCACGCTGCCGCTGAATAGGAACGTGTCTTGCAGCACGACCCCCAAGCGTTTGCGCAGGGTGGTGATCGGTAGATCGCGGATATCCACTCCATCGAGAAGGATGCGTCCCTGCTGCGGTTCATAGAGCCGGCACAACAGCCGGATCACCGTGCTCTTGCCTGAGCCGGTGGGCCCCACCAGGGCCACATGTTCGCCGGCTCGAATATGCAGATTCAGGTTCTGCAGAATCGGCTCATCGGGCCGGTAGGCAAAGCACACATCCTCAAAAATCACCTCCCCCTGCGTTTGCAAGCTGCTGGAGCGGCCGCGGTCCACGATCTCCTGGTGTTCATCAAACAGTTCACCAATGCGTTCCACTGCGGTGAGTCCGGCTTGGAACTGCGTGAAGCGCTCCGCCAGCTGCCTGAGGGGATCAAACAGCCGCTGGGCATACAGGATGAAAGTGGTGAGCACCCCCAGGCCCATGGCTTCGGCTGACACCAAGCTGCCGCCCACGGCAAGCACCAGCGCCACGGCTGCCAACGACACCCACTCCAGCAACGCTGAGATGGAGCTATCGAAAAAGATCGTGCCGTTAACGGCCTTGCGGTACAGCGCATTGGTGCTGCCGAAGCGCTCGCTATTGAGGCGTTCGCGGCGAAACATCTGCACCACCTCCAACCCCTGCAGGTTCTCCTGCAGGTCGGCGTTGAGTTGGCTGAGCTCTTCGCGCACGCGGTAATTGGCTTTGCGATAGCGCTGCTGCAGGGTGATCACCAACCAGGTCAGCGGCGGCTGCAACAGCAGCAACATCAAGGCCAACCGCCACTCCACCGTCAGCATCAAGGTGGCGATCACCAGCAGGGTCACCACATCGCCAAGTACGCCGATCGCGCCACTGCCAAAGACTTCCGCCAACGCATCAACATCGCTGGTCAGCCTGGTGAGCAACTTGCCGACTGGGGTGCGGTCGTGAAAGCGCAGCGAGAGATCCAGGGAGTGGCGAAACAGGTCCACCCGCAAGCGGGCTGTGAGCCGTTGGCCGATGCTTTGCACCAAAAAGCTTTGGCTGCCCTGCAGGGCCAAACGGAACAGCACGGCCGCCAGCAAGAGGCCAATCAGGCTTTGCAAGGCTGCGCTTTGCTCCATGGCCTGCAGCCAGCCCCAGGCGTTTTCGCCGCGCAGCACGGCGATCACCTGGCCCACCAGCAACGGCTGCACGGCAAGCGCGCCCGAGAGGGGTAACAGCAGCAGCAGGGCGGTGAGGAGCCGGCGGCGATCGCGCCTCAGGTAAGGCAGCAAACGCCGCAGGCGTTTGAGATCACTCATGGGGTAACGCCTTGGCCCTCCATGGCCTGCACCAGCTCGTTGAGCTCGCCGGTGTCGAGGCGGAGGGCCAAGGGATTGCCAATCAAGCGCGCGGTGCTGTGGAAGAGATCTTCAATGGCAATGAGGCCGTTGTCCCGCAGGGTGCGGCCGGTGGCGACCAAATCAACGATCGCTTCGGAGATGCCCGTGATCGGACCCAACTCCACTGAGCCTGTGAGGTGAATCAGCTCCACCGGCAGGTCCAGTTGGTTGAAGAATTCCTGGGCTGAGTTGGTGAATTTGCTGGCCACACGGCAGTGGGCCGGCAGGTCGCTAGCGCGGCGGTAGGGGCTGCTTTCTTTGACGGCAACGGCCATGCGGCAGCCGCCAAAGCCCAGGTCGAGCAGTTGGGCCACCGTGCGTTGTTGCTCCTTGAGCACGTCGTAGCCCACCACCCCCAACTGGGCTTGGCCATAGGCCACGTACACAGGCACATCGCCATTGCGCACCAGTAGGGCCCGGGCGCGGCCGCAGGCGCTGGGCAGCATCAACTGGCGGTTATCGGCCGCGGTGATGGCACTGAAGTCGAGGCCGGCTGCAGCAAAGCGGGCCACCGAATCCTTCAGCAGGGCGCCTTTGGGCAGAGCGACGGTGAGCATGCTGTTTCCGCTCCAGCGCTGGACTTTAACGAGCAGCCTTCACACTGGTGTGAGAAGCCTTGTTTGCGTGGAGATCCAGCGGCTACCCGTGCTGCGGGACAACTATGTGTTTGTGCTGGTGGATCGCGCCGCAGCCGCCGCAGCCGTTGTTGATCCAGCGGTGGCCAAACCGGTGATTGCGGCCTTGGAGGCCCAACAGCTTCAGCTCAGCGTGGTGCTGCAAACCCATCACCACAGCGATCACATTGGCGGCACCCCAGAGCTGCTCAGCCGCTGGCCCGGTGCTCAGGTGTGGGCCGCGGCCTCCGACCGTGCGCGCATCCCCTTTCAAACCGATGGGCTGCGCGGGGGAGATCAACGGCTGCTGTTCAACCGCCCGCTGCAGGTGTTGGAGGTCCCCGGCCACACCCGTGATCACATCGCCTTTTTCTTCCCGGCCAATGGCGGCGAAGGCCCTGAGCTGTTCTGCGGCGACACCCTCTTTGCTGGTGGGTGTGGCCGGCTGTTTGAAGGCACCGCCGAGCAGATGCTGCGCTCCCTCGATCAATTGAGCGGCTTGCCGGAAGCCACCCGGATCTGGTGCGCCCATGAGTACACCGAAGCCAATTTGCGCTTTGCGATCACCCAGGAGCCAGGCAATCCAGAGCTGCAAGCACGGTTTCAGCAGGTGCAAGCCATGCGAGCAGCTGGAGAAGCCACGGTTCCATCGTCAGTGGCCCTTGAGCGCGCCACCAATCCCTTTCTGCGCTGCCGCGAAGCCTCCCTGCAGCAGGTGAGTGGTTGCAAGGAACCGGCCTTGGTGTTGGCTGAAATCCGGCGCCGCAAAGATCTGTTCTGAGCGATGGAGTGGCCAGGGATGATGGGCCCAGATGGTTCATCCCGATGAGCGCTGCTCCCCTCGAAGCTGTTGAAACGCAGGCCGCTCCAGCCCCGGTGGGGCCTTACAACCAGGCGGTTAAAGCCGGCGGCATGCTGTTTTGCTCAGGCCAGATCCCCTTGGATCCCGCCAGCGGAACCATGGTGGGCGGAGGCGATGTGGAAGCGGAAACCCGCCAGGTGTTGAGCAACCTCAAAGCGGTGCTCACCGCTGCCGGATGCAGCCCCCAGCAGGTGGTGCGCACCACGGTGTTCTTGGTTGATCTCGGCGACTTCGCCAAGGTCAATGCCATCTATGCCGAAACCTTCGGTCATGGCGTCGAGCCGGCCCGGGCTTGCGTGCAGGTGGCGGCCTTGCCCAAAGGAGCCAAGGTGGAAATCGATTGCATCGCGGTGCTGGGTTAGTTCTGCTAACTCAGTGGAGATCTTGTCTGCTGGCTGTCTTCTGCAACCGTCAGCGCTTACTTGATGGTTATCCGTGGAGACGCCCCTC
>CAJWAH010000052.1 GCA_913020095.1 uncultured Synechococcus sp. | reverse complement strand
CGCAACCGTTTTGACCCGCCAGGAACTGGGCGGGATCGGTGGCGCAGACCATCGCGGCTGTTTCGGTGCTGCCATAACAGGGACTCAGCGGCAGCTGCAGCTGGCGGGCTTGATCAGCCAGCTCTGCGCTGAGGGGGCCGCCGCCAATCCAGAGCAGCCGGAATTGCTGCAGCCAGCTGCGGCCTGAGGGATCGCTCAGCAGCCGCTGCAATTGGGTGGGCACCAGCGAGATCACTGCATCGCGGCCGCCGCGGCTGAGGTTGCCGTGTTGCTCCAGCAGCGCATCGGCAGCTTTCATCAGCTCAGGAGCAATGGCCACCAACGGCGCTTGCCACTGGCGCGCCCTGATCGGGGGCATCAGCCCCCCCATGTGATGGCTGGGCAGCGGGTTCACCAGCCGCACGCTGCTGGGATCAACTCCAATGGCTTGCAGCCAGTTCGCGCAGCTGCTGGCTGATTGCTCAAGGTTCTCCCAGCTCTGCAGGCACCACTTGCGCCCGCCGCTGCTGCCGCCGCTGCCGATCACCACGCCACTGCCTTCTGGCCACCGATCGCAGCAGGCCATCGCTTGGCGGCCCGCTTGTTCTTCCAGCGCACTGGCCCGTAGCTCCCAGCCGGTCATGGGCCGGCGGCCTCCCAGACCTGCTGGGGGATCGTGCTGGCGAGATCTCCAGAGGCACCCCAGCCCGGGGCCAGTCCAGCAGCGCATGGTGTGGGGCCGCGGCTCGCTAAGGCCGCCATGTGGGCGATAGCCCGGGCCCCAATCCCACTCTCCAAGGCACTGCTCACCATCTGTTTGGGGGCTCCTTGCTTGAGCCGCTGCAGCAGTGGCCTGGGGTCACCTTCGAGAGCTGGTTTGTGCACTAGCCAGCCGCTCCATCCGCTGGGGATGCCGCTGGAGTGCCGGAGCGATTCATCGAGGGCCACCGGCAGCCGGCGGGCGAGGGCTAGCAAGCCGGCATGGTCGCTGGGCGGCAAGGGTTGCTCCAGCCATTGCAGCTTGCTTTCGGTTTGCAATCGCATGGCCCAGCGCCCCGCGGTGGCGCGATCCCAGCCGCCATTGGCATCGAGGCGCAGCTGGGCGCCGCTGGGCAGTTGCTCCAAGAGCGGCTCCAGCAGCTGCAGTTCGGTGTCTGGATCCAGCACCCCCACCTTCCATTTGGCAGCAAACTCCGCTGGCTGGCCTGTGGCTTGATTGAGCGCGCTCTGCAGCGCTGCGATGGCCTCGCTGCCGGCGGGGAGCAAGGCCGCTGAAGCCGGGGCCGGCAGCCATGGCCCGCCATGCAGTCCTTCCAGCTCGGCTAAGGCCAGTCCGATGGCAAAGGCCACTGGTCCAGGCAGTGTCCTGAGCGTTGGCTCCAGGTGTTCGGTGCTGCACTCAGCCGGCAGGGCAGCGAGCGCGTCGGCGCACCGGTCGTGGTCAGCCGGCAAGGGTGCGGCTTCTCCCCAGCCCACAGCACCGCTGGCGGGCTCCTCGAGCCGCAACAGCCAGCCGCGCCGTTCACTCCAGGGGCCGCAGGCGGTGATCAAAGGCGGCTGCAGTGCCCACCGGTATGGGCGCCAGCGCAGTTGCATCAACGTCCCAGCAGTGGAGCGATGCCCAGCCCAATCGCGAGCCCCAGGCCGCTGAGGGCTTGAAAGCGCAAGGCCAAAAACTTGCTGCCGCTAATCCGCTCAGGCTGGTGGTGATGCTCTCTCAGCAGCCGGATCAACTGCGCTGCAGCGGGCAAACCGATCACGCTCAGCAGCGCGGTGGAGGGCCACTGCCGCTCCAGCACCGGCAGCCATTGCAGGGCCAAGCTCGCCGCCACAAGCCAGGGCACCACGGCCGCGGCTTTGGCCGTGCCCAGCTTCACCACCGGGGAGCGTTTGCCGTGGGCAGCGTCCTCCTCAACCTGATGAAAGTGGGAGCAGAACAACACCAAGGTGGTGGCCAGCGCCGGGCCGGAGCCCAGGCTCAGCGCCACCTGCCAAGGCACAGCAGCCGGCAGGCTCGTTGGTGGCTGCAGCGCCATCAGCGCAGCGGCCGTGGCGAAGGGGCCAAAGGCCAGCCAGCACAGCGGTTCGCCGAGGCCGCGGTAGCCCAAACGAAAGGGCGGACCTTGGTAGAGGTATCCCAGGGCGCAGCAGATCAGCACCAGCAGCAGCACCACCGGTTGGCTGCGCAGGGCCACCAGCGCCATCAGCAGCAGACCGCCGGCCAGCAGGCTGTTGGCAATCCAAGCAATGCGATCGCGGCGGCCGGTCAGGGCCACCAAGGAATGGGGTTTGCCGAGGGTGTCGACACCGGTGTCGTCATCAAACACGTCGTTGCTGAGGTTTTCCCACCCCAGCAGCAGCACCGCAGCCAGCAGAAACAGGCCGAGCTGGCCCCAGCGGGGGTCTAACCCCTGACTTTGAAGCCAGCCACTGGCCAAAAGCGCTGGCATCACTGCCACGGAGTACATCGGCCATTTGATGGCCGCCTTCCAGAGCGCGTAACGGCTTGCGACGACCTGGGGCTCAGCCATGGCTGCCCGGCACTACGGGCCACGAGAGACCCATACATTTGAGCAGTCCCCCGGTTGTGTGGTGCACCAGGCCCCCCGCTTCACCGACTTGCTCAGCCAGGCTGCCGCCCATGGGCAGTCCCTGGAGGATGGTGCTGTGCTCAGCCTGGCGCTGCCCTTGGCGCCACTGGACCCACTGCAGGCGCTGCCGCAGTTGCCAGGGGGTGATCGCTTCCGCGCGCTGTGGGATAGCCAGCCTGGCCTCTGCTTTGCGGCTACCGGTGTCTCTCAGCAGCTGGAGCTCAGTGGTCCGCGCCGCTTTGAGCTGGCGCAGCGCTTCTGTCAGCTGAGCCTCTCGCGTCTGCAGGACGGCGCGCCTGAGGCTCCGGCGTTGGCCCGCCCGCGCGTGCTGCTCGGGTTTTCGTTTTTTGATGCGCCGCTGCTCGAGGCCTCTGAGCCCTTGCCTGGGGTGCGGGCGGTGCTGCCGCGCTGGCAGCTCAGCCGTCAGGGCCGCCAGTGCTGGTTGCGCTTGTCGCGCAGCCTCGGCGGTGAGATCACCCCGCGCTTGGTGGCCGAAGAGCTTTGGGAGCAGGCGCGCGCGCTTCAGCAGGCTGAGCCCCCTGCGCCAGCACCAGCGTTTCCCCGTTTGCTGAGCCGTAGCCCTTGGCATGGGGCCTACCGCCAGGCCATGGATCAGGCCCTGCATCTGGTGGGCGACAACCAGCTACGCAAATTGGTGCTGGCGGTGCGTCAGCAGCTGCAGCTTGAGGCGCCTCTGGATCCCCAGTTGCTGCTCAAGGGCTTGCGCCAACGCCATCGCGGCAGCTGCCGCTTCCTCTGGGGGCTGGCCGATGGCGGCGATCTGGTGGGGGCCTCCCCAGAGCGGTTGTTGGCTGTGCGCCAGGGGCAGCTCCGTTGTGATGCCCTGGCTGGCACGGCGTCGCAGCATCAGCCGCCCGAGCAGTTGCTGCAATCCAGCAAGGATCGCCATGAGCATGAGCTGGTGGTGGAAGCAATCACAGCCGTGCTGCAACAGCAGGGGCTGGTGCCCCGCCAGCCGCGTCATCCCCGCTTGGCCAGCCATGGCCCCCTGCATCACCTGCACACCCCGATCACGGCATCGTTAGCCGGCCAAGACCCTCTGGCGTTGGCAGCGGCGTTGCATCCCACCCCGGCGGTCGCTGGCTTGCCCCGCCGCGAAGCGATGGCCTGGTTGCGGCAGCTCGAGCCCTTTGAGCGGGGCGCCTATGCCGCTCCGATTGGTTGGATCGACAGCGCCGGTGATGCGGAGCTGCGGGTGGCGATTCGCAGCGGCGTGCTGCGGGGCTCGCGGCTCGAGCTCACTGCAGGAGCGGGCTTGGTGAAGGGCTCAGTGCCCGAGCGGGAATTGCAGGAGGTGGCCCTCAAGCTCGAGGTGCTGCAGCAGCAGCTCACCGTCAGCCCTGCAGTAAACGCTGCTGGGTGAGATCAGCCAGGGGAATCTTCCCGAGCTGCTCCACTTCGCGGATGCCGGTGGGGCTGGTGACATTGATCTCGCTGAGGTGACCAGCGATCACATCGATGCCGACAAAGAACAGTCCGGCCTCAATTAAGGCGGGCCGCAACACATCGCAGATCTGCCGCTCGCGGGGGCTGAGGTCGGTGGCTTCCGGTTGGCCGCCCACCGCCAGGTTGCTGCGGAATTCGCCCGCCTTCGGTTTGCGGTTAACGGCGCCCAGCGGTTCGCCGTTCACCAGCAAGATGCGCTTATCGCCCTCACTGACCTGGGGCAAAAACGCCTGGATCATCACTGGCAGTTGCTGCTGCTGCGTGACCAGCTCCAGCAGGGCTCCTAGCCCTGGAGCCTCGCCACTGGAGCGGATTACCCCCTGACCAGCGCGCCCACCGAGGGGCTTGAGCACCACCTCTCCATGGGTGGCGGCAAATTGACGCAACAGCTCCACATCGCTGGCCACCAGGGTGGGGGCCATCAGCTCTGGGAACTGCAGCGCCCCCAGCTTTTCGTTCCAGGCCCGCAGGCTGGCCGGGCGGTTGAGCACCTGCACGCCCTGGCGCTCCGCCAGCTCAAGCAAGTGGGTGGCATAGAGGTAGGCCTCATCCACCGGTGGGTCTTTGCGCATCCACACCCGCTGGAACTGGCTGAGGGGCTGCCAGCGGGCTTCCCCTGCGCTGTACCAAGGCTCGGCAGTGATCGGCGCGGCCAGCACGCGGGGGCCGCCTTCCCCGCCTGCCAGATCGCTGGGTTGAGCAGCCCAGATCTCCTCGCCGGCGCGCTGTCCGGCCTGCATCAGCGCAACGCTGCTGTCTTTTTCAGGGCGCAGGCGCCCAATCGGATCAATCAGAAAGAGTTGGCGCCCCACGCTGATCTGGCTCCGTGATCAGGCCAGCAGGCCATCCAGTTGGCCGCTGCGTTCAAGGGCATAGAGGTCATCGCAGCCACCCACGTGTTGCCCGTTGATGAACACCTGGGGAACGCTGCGGCGTCCGCCTGTTTTGGTCGCCATCTGGTCGCGGGCCGCCTCATCGCCATCGATGGCGTGATCGGTGTAGCTCACCCCTTTGCGGTTCAAGAGGTCCTTGGCCCGGATGCAGAACGGGCAGGCCCGCCAGGTGTAGATCTCGACGCTGGCGGCCATCCGATTGATCTTGGTTGGATGGATCTTACGGGTGGCTACGGTCAAACGATCAAGTCCTTTCGCTGTGCTGGATCTCACCGACTTCAAGCGCGATCTCTCCGAGCTCACTGACCGCCTGGGCCAAGCCCAGGACTGTCTTTGACGTCCCTGCACTGACAGCACGGCAGCAGGATCTCGAGCAACTCGCGGCCCAGCCTGATTTCTGGGATGACCAGAACAATGCCCGCAAGCAGATGCGGCAGTTGGATGACGTCAAAGCCCAGCTCGAGCAGCTCCGGACTTGGCGCGCCAGCGTTGATGACGCTGCCGCCACCCTGGAGCTCTACGACCTCGAGCCCGATGACGCGCTCTTGGCAGAAGCCAATGGCGGCTTGCAGGAGTTGCGCCTGGCGCTCGATCGCTGGGAGCTGGAGCGGCTCCTGAGCGGCACCTACGACCAAGAAGGTGCGGTGATCTCCATCAATGCCGGTGCCGGTGGCACCGATGCCCAGGACTGGGCCTTGATGTTGATGCGCATGTACACCCGCTGGGCGGAAGACCGCGGCATGAAGGTGACCGTGGATGAGCTTTCAGAAGGGGAAGAAGCGGGCATCAAGAGCTGCACCATCGAGGTGGAGGGCCGCTACGCCTATGGCTACCTGCGCAATGAGAAGGGCACCCACCGTTTGGTGCGCATCTCACCGTTCAACGCCAATGACAAGCGTCAAACCAGCTTTGCCGGTGTTGAGGTGATGCCCAAGCTCGAGGAGGAGGTCGATCTCGAGATCCCCGATAAGGACTTGGAGGTCACCACCAGCCGTTCAGGCGGCGCGGGTGGTCAGAACGTCAACAAAGTGGAGACCGCCGTGCGGATTTTGCACATCCCGACTGGCTTGGCGGTGCGCTGCACCCAGGAGCGCTCGCAGCTGCAGAACAAAGAGAAAGCCATGGCACTGCTCAAATCCAAGTTGCTGGTGATTGCCCAGGAACAGCGTGCTGCTGAGATCGCCGACATCCGCGGCGACATCGTTGAGGCGGCCTGGGGGAATCAGATCCGCAATTACGTGTTTCACCCGTACCAGATGGTCAAAGATCTGCGCACCAATGAGGAGACCACCGATGTGCAGGGGGTGATGGATGGCGATCTCGACCCCTTCATCCAGTCGCTTTTGCGCCAGGGTGTGGACGCTGTTTCCGACGAGGCCGCATGAGCGACTCCCCTGCACCGGCTGAGGCCAAGCCGAGTTTCGTCAAGCTGGCGATGCGCAACATGGTGCGCAAAGGTCGCCAGAGCCTGTTCCACTTCGGCCTGACCGCCGTTGGTTTCACCGGTGTGTTGCTGTTGCTGGCCTGGTTTGGTCGCCCCTCCGTGCCAGGGGCGTGAACCCCTTGGCGGAGATTGAGCTGGATCTGGCCTACGCCGGCCCTGACCCGCTGGGGGAAGACCGCTGGGTTGAGTTGCTGAGTAGCTGGTTGGCGCAACTCCAGGCCGAATTACCCAGCCCTTTAAAGGCCGATGCCTACAGCCTGGGCCTGCAGTTCTGCGATGACGCTGCAATCGCTGAGCTCAACGGTCAATGGCGTCAGCAACCCAAGCCCACCGATGTGCTCTCGTTTGCGGCCCAAGAAGATGCCCCTGAGCCCCTGGAGGGCATGCCCATTGAGTTGGGCGACATCGTGATTTCCATTCCCACCGCTGAGCGCCAAGCCCCGGAGCACGGCCATTCGCTGCAGCAGGAATTGCTGTTTTTGGCCAGCCATGGGCTGCTGCATTTGCTGGGCTGGGACCACCCCGATGAGGCCTCCTTGGCCGCCATGCTCAGCCGGCAGGACGCCTTGGTGCAGGGTGCTGCTGCCCACTGATGGCGGTAGGGTGCCGGAATCCTTCATGAGAGCCTCAGGGCTCCCGCGGATGGCGCCTCTGGTGACCTCAGAGCTCGATTCCAGTGAATCCACTCCCGTGGGCTTCCCGGTCGACGGCCGCGCCCGTCGCCTGCGGGTTGGAGCTTGGCAAGTGGCCCGTGATCTGCCGGCCAGCTTTCGCTATGCGGCCCAGGGGCTGGTCTATGCCTTCGCGAGCCAGCGCAATTTCCGCATCCATGTCTTCACCGGGGTGGTGGTCTTCGCCCTGGGGCTGTGGTTACAGCTCTCTGTCGATCGCTTGGCGGTGCTGGTGCTCACCGTGGCAGCGGTGTTGGTGCTGGAGCTGCTGAACACGGCCACCGAAGCGGTGGTGGATTTGTCGGTGGGCCGGCGGTTTCACCCCTTGGCCCGCATTGCCAAAGACTGTGCGGCGGCGGCGGTGCTGGTGGCAGCACTCTCATCGCTGATGATCGCTCTGCTGTTGCTGCTGCCACCGCTGATGGCGCGCTTGGGAAGCTGATGCTGCTGGTCCTCGATAACTACGACAGCTTCACCTTCAACTTGGTGCAGTATTTGGGCGAGTTGGCTGCTGATCACCCCTTGGCGGCCAGCTTGCGGGTGGAGCGCAATGACGCCTTGAACCTCGAGCAGATCAAGGAGATCAACCCTGCGGCTGTGTTGATCTCACCTGGACCTGGAACACCAGCTGATTCCGGCGTGTGCCGTGAGGTGATCCGCGAGTTGGGCCCAAAGGTCCCCACCCTTGGCGTTTGCCTCGGCCATCAAGCCATTGCCGAAGTGTTTGGCGGCAAGGTGGTGCGGGCACCTGAGTTGATGCATGGCAAAACCTCGCCGGTGCATCACGCCGGATCTGGGGTGTTTGCTGGGCTGCCCGATCCCTTCACGGCCACCCGCTATCACTCGCTGATCGCCGAACGGGATTCACTGCCGGATTGTCTGGAGATCACCGCCTGGTTGGACAGCGGCATGGTGATGGGGCTGCGGCATCGCGATCATCCCCATCTCCAGGGCGTGCAATTCCACCCCGAGAGCGTGCTGACGCAGCACGGCCATGCGCTTTTGGCCAATTTCCTCACCAGTGCCTCGGCCTGAGTTCGGCTGGGTTTCACTGCTAGGTTCCCGGCTCTGATCTGGGCCACCCCCATGCTGCGTTCTTCTCTGCTGCCTTTGGCTGCGGCGACGGCTGCATTTGCGCTGCCCGCGGCGGCTTTGGCTGATGGGGTCACGATCACCAGCTATGGCCATAGCGCCCTGCTGATCAATGGCGGTGGCGCCAGCGTGTTGGTGAATCCGTTCAAAGCCGTGGCTTGCGCGGCTGGTCTGAAGGAACCGCGGATCAAGGCCGATGTGGTTTTGGCCAGCAGCCTCCTGCTCGATGAGGGTGCGCCTGTTGCCAAGGGCCGTTTTCTGGCCAGCCCGGGTGGCTACAGCATCAAAGGCCTGCGCTTTGAAGGCTTTGCGGCTCCCCACGACCGCCTGGGTGGCCGCCGTTTTGGCAATGGCGTGATTTGGCGCTGGCAGCAAGGTGGCTTGGACTTCGCCCACCTCGGCGGCACCGCCGCAACACTGCAACCGGAAGACAAGGTCTTGCTGGGTCGCCCCGATGTGTTGATCCTCGGCGTTGGTGGTGGCGCCAAGGTCTACGACGGTGTGGAAGCAGCTGACGTGGTGAAGCAGCTCAACCCCAAAGTGGTGATCCCTGTGCAATACGTCCGTAGCGGCGAACCCCCTGCCGACTGCGATCAGACCGGCGCCAAGGATTTTCTGGAGGCTCTGCCTGGCGTGCCGTCCAAACCGGTGGGTCGTGTGTTGAAGCTGACACCCCCTCTGGGCGATACAACCCGAATCGACCTGATGCCATGACAATGCGGCTCCTTCGCAGGGGCTGTCATGGGCACGATTTGGCATCAACGTCGAGCAATCGGCCTCTGCCTTGCCCTGCAAGGGGTGCTGACCTTGGCCTGTGTGGGCCTGATCGGCACCGATGCGCGTTCAGCTCAGCCCCTGTTGCGCGCTGAAAGCTTTCCAGAACCGCTTCATTTGTTTGCTGGTTCCGAT
>CAJWAH010000051.1 GCA_913020095.1 uncultured Synechococcus sp. | reverse complement strand
CGGTGGCCTTCACCGTGCTGCCTTCCTGAATGCCGTAGCCCTCACCCATCAGCACGACACCCACGTTGTCGTCTTCGAGGTTCAGGGCGAGGCCTTCAGTGCCGTCTTCAAAGACCACAAGCTCACCGGCCATGACCTTGTCGAGGCCATAGACGCGAGCGATGCCGTCACCCACCTGAAGCACGGTGCCGACGTTGCTGACAGAGACCGACTTGTCGTAATCCTCAATTTGCTGCTTGAGGATGGCGCTGATCTCGTCGGGACGGATGGAAACCATGGCTTGGAAGCGGTGAAGGGGGAAGGGGGAAGGGGATAGGGGTGATCAGGCCCGTGCCAGGGACAGGCCGAGTTGCCGCACCTGACCTCGCAGGCTGGCGTCGATCACTTGTGAGCCAAGTCGCACCACGAAACCGCCGATCAAATCGGGGTCAACGGATAGATCAATATCCACCGCGGTGGTGCCGGCCACGGTCTTCACCTTCTCGGTGAGTTTGTCCTGTTGCTGCTCGCTCAGAGCAGTGGCCGAGGTGACGTAGGCCAGGGTGATGCCACGAAGCTCGCGGTAGAGCTCCAGGAATCGCTCCAGGACAGCGTCGAGCATGCCGATCCGCTGACGGTCGGCAAGCAGTTTGAGGAGATTGAGCATCGCCGGGCTGATGCTCTCGCTGAACAGGCTGTTCAACGCTTGTTTCTTGCCCTCGACAGAGAGCACCGGAGAGCGCATGGCGTCCTGCAGCTCCTGGCTGGATGACCAGGCGCTGAGCAGGGCTTTGGCTTCATCAGCCAGAGCATCGCTCTCTTTGCGGGATTCACCCACCTGCAACAAGGCGTCGGCGTAGGGGGTGGCAAGGGTGTTGAGCAGGGGCATGGCCTTATCCGAGTGCCTCGATGGAACGGTCAATCAGTTCAGCCCGCTTCGCATCGTTGAGACGCTTGGGCAGGGCAGCCAATGCCTTATCGATGGCCGTCCGCGCTGTTTCAGCGCGCAGGGCTTCAATCACACGGGCGGCTTCGGCGTTGAGATTGGCGTTGGCATCTTGCTTGATGCGTGCCATCTCTTCGATCGTGCGCTTCTCGCCGTCCTCGCGGATCAGCTGAGCGCGCTGCTTGGCTTCAGCCAAGATTTTTTCAGCGGTTGACTTGGCTTGAGCCAGTTCACGCTGTCCCTCTTCCAGGGCCTTGCTGGCAACGACCAGGCGCTCCTCAGCATCTTTGAGGTCCGCGAGGATGGCCTCACGGCGACGCTCGAGGATGCCGCCGAGGAATCCCTTGAGGAAATACACCAGCAACGCGATCACGAGGACCAGGTTGATGAGGTTGGTCTCAAAGACGTTGAAGTTCAGGGCAAACCCGTGATTCGCCAGAACGAAAGGAAGTGACGTGGTCATCAGGCGGCCAGCAAACGGTCAACGATCAGGGAGCTGAGCTTTTCGGCTTGAGCATCGATGCCGGAGAAGGCCTTGGCCTTTTCGGCATCCACCTCGCCGCGAGCTTTCTCACGCACGCTGTTGGCTTCGCTTTGGGCAACAGCCAAGGCTTCACGGAAGAGGCGATCCACCTCTTCTTCGGCTTGTTGAATAACCGCAACCGATTGCTTGCGGGCATCCAGGAGCTGGGCCTTGAGCTCAGCCTCTAAACGCTCGGCCTGGGCCAATTTTTCTTTGGCCTGGGCGCGGCTGGTGCTGATGTAACCCTCACGGTCCTCCACTGCTTTGCCGACTGGGCGGAAAAACAGGGCGTTGAGGACGAAGGTGAGCACCACCACCTGGACCGCCATGAGCGGCAGGGTGGCATCGAGATCAAACAGACCACCCTTGGGGGTAGCTGCTTCGGCCAGCAGAAGCCAGCTGTGCATGGAACCTGAGGCGCTGGGACAGAGGAAAGGAAAGGGGATGGGGAGCGCTAGGGCGCTCCCAAGTCCTCAGATCAGCCGGCGAAGGGGTTGGCGAACAGGAGCACCAGTGCCACCACCAGGCCGTAGATGGTCAGCGATTCCATGAACGCCAGGGAGAGCAGCAGGGTGCCGCGGATCTTGCCTTCGGCTTCGGGCTGACGGGCGATGCCCTCAACAGCGCCGCCGGATGCGGTGCCCTGACCGATACCGGGGCCAATAGCGGCGAGGCCGACAGCCAGACCAGCGGCCACAACGGAAGCAGCGGAGGTAATGGAATCCATGTTGAGAGGAGTTATGGGGGGCGCTGCGGGAGCGCTGAGTGGGCGATGGGAGGGGTTGGGACCCCATGAGCGCCTGGGACAACCCTGGGAGCAGGGAAGGGCCCGGTCAGCAGCCGGACCTGCGCGCGAAGTGTTTAGCAGATCGCCGGGTTAGGGCGAAAGCCAAACGGCTTAATGAGCTTCCTCGTGAACGGCCTCACCGATGTAGAAGGCGGCGAGGGTCGCGAAGATCAAAGCCTGAATGGCACTGGTAAACAGGCCAAGCAGCATGACCGGCAGGGGCACAAGCAGGGGCACCAAGGAGGCCAGAACGGCCACTGCCAATTCGTCGGCAAGGATGTTGCCAAACAGACGGAAGGACAGGGACAGGGGCTTGGTGAATTCCTCGATGATCTTGAACGGGAGCATGATCGGAGTCGGCTCCACGTAGTACTCGAAGAACTTCAGACCCTTGTTGCTCAGACCGGCATAGAAGAACGCCAAGGACACCAACAGGGCCATGGCCACGGTGGTGTTGATGTCAGCCGTGGGCGCACCAAGTTCGCCGCTAGGCAGATGAACGATGCGCCAAGGAATCAGAGCGCCACCCCAGTTGCTGACAAAAATGAACAGGAACAGGGTGCCGATGAATGGCAGCCAATCGCGGTAGACCTTTTCACCGATCTGATCACGGGCCAGATCACGCAGGTAGTCCCAGAGGAACTCCAGCAGGTTCTGGACTCCGCGCGGATCACGCTCCATCTTGCGGGTGCCAAGGACAACCACAGCAAGCAGGGCGCCAATAACGATCCAGGAGCTAAGAAAAACCTGACCGTGAATATTCAGATTGCCGATCTGCCAGTAGAGGTGGTGACCCACCTCGAGTTCGGCAAGGGGAAGGTGTAAGAGCACCGGGTCCTAGGCGTTTGAGGGCTTGGGATTGGATCGAAGATCCAAAGCGGTGGTGATGATCACCGCGGGTTTGTAGATCAGAAAACCGATCAGGGCTGGCAGCAGCTCAAGCAACGGCCAGCGGGTGGAGAGCAACACCAGAACCACGGGAACAAGCAATTGGGCTTTGCCCAATGACCTGCTCTGGGTTCCCAACTTCTCAACAGCACGGGAGAGAAGCAGGAGGTAGAGCCAACCAGCCGTGCAGCCAACCGCCACGCTCAACACGGTGGTTCCTGAGAACCAAACCGCACTGATCAGCACAGCGAAGGCTGCCAAGACCAAGGACATCAGCAGCGACCAACGTTGAAGACGTCGGTAGTCCGCCATGGGGTCAATGGTCATGGCCAAGGAAGCAACAACGCACCTGAGGATTGTGATCTCAAGGGTGTTGACGCCGCCAAGAGCCCGCGGAATCTATCACGTGAGTTCAGCGTCCCTTGGCGAGCAAAAGCACGCCTGCGGCATGCATCTCCCGAGCTGCTCTACAACGCTGCTGCGGCGTCAGTGTCAGCTCAAGGGCCCCCAGGTTCTGCTCAGGATTAACCGCCTGCATCAGGGCCAATTGCGCCTCACTGAGCTGCAGTGGCGCCATGTTGCGATCGAACAAATTTGGGCTGGGCCAGCCCCACAGGCAGCGGCTACGCGTTCCGATGGCCGCCAGGAGCTCTTGGTCATCCGTCCACCCCTGGCGGGCGAGGGGCTGGTTGGAAAGGAAAAACTCCCAGTGGCTGATCTCGGGATCCAACGCCTCCATCAACAACCACTGCTGCTCTTGGGGCAACGCCTGGGCGCGCTCGAGCAGTTCACCCTGCAGCAAACGCCCGAGCTGCCACTGCTCTGGATTGCTGAAACCAAGGAAATGCAAATCAGCGGCGGCAACGAAGTCCCAGAGCCGGCGCAGGTCGTAACTGGTCTCCTGCGGATGCAAGTACATGTCCGCGAAATTGGGGTCGTGGGCGGTATCGATGGCCCAACGGGATTCATGGCGTTGGCGCAGGCGGTTGTCTTCGGGCAGCTCGCTCAAGAGAGCGCGTCCCAAACGCAGTCCGTCCTCGCCATAGCCAGCACCGAGCAAGCCCAAGGCGCGCTGCACCCGGTGGATCTCCCAGCGGCCGGCATCGGCATACAGAAATAGATGCAAGATGCCGCCTGGGGAGAGCAACGGCGCCAAGGCCTTCAATCCGGCCTGGGGATTGTCGAGGTGATGCAGCACCCCAACGCTGTTGATGTGATCGAAGGGGCCTTCACCAGCTAGATCCAACAGGCTGCGCTGTTGAAACCGCACCGCGGCCTGCTCGATGGCGCCAGAGCGCTGGCAGCGCTCTTGGGCCATGGCCAGGGTTCCGGCACTGATATCGATGGCCAAAATCTCGGCACCTGGATTGAGGTGGGCGAGGTAATCGGTGCTGACCCCTGTTCCACAGCCCGCATCGAGGATCCGCAGGGTTGGGCGCTGGGGAGGCAACACGCCAGCACAGGAGCTGTAGGCATCGGCGTGGCTCCAGCGCCAGTTGTAACCAGGCGGTGGACCGTCTTGGATCGGATCGGCGGGGTAGGGGAAACGGTCGTAGAAGGCACTCACCACGGGGGTGGCGGAATCCGTGGGGTGGGGGCCTGGAGTCAACAGCCTGAAAGTGGGCGCTCGGTGAGCCTCTCATCGCCGCCCCATCGACTGGATCAAGGCTGCAAACATTTGTTCATGCAGCCGACGAGGCCTGCAAGCTCAGCCGTAACCTGCACGAGCCCCGGCCGTGGCCGGTTGCCAGAGGAGCTTTTAAATGTCTGTGACCGCGAGTAGTGGCAGCCCAAGGGTCAGCCCCCAGCTGTACGACACCCTGCCCCTCTCGAGCGTCCGTCAGGCCGAGCAACAGGACCGCTTCCCCGACCGAGGGGAGCTGGACAACCTGATCAATTTTTTCCAAAGCGGCCAGAGCCGTGTGCAGGCTTCCAGGGTTCTGAGTGCCAACGCTCAGCTGATCGTGGCCCGCGCCGCCAACCGCATTTTTGTGGGTGGCACGCCACTCTCGTTCCTTGATGAGCCCCTGGCTCCGATCACCAGCCAACAGGGGGAAGAGCGCCTGGCTTCTGACCAACAAGCCTTTGCCAGCTCCGTTGAAACCTTTGTTCAAGGCAGCGGCGGCGGCGGCTTCCTCGGCCGCATCCGCGAAGGCTTTTCCACTCCAGCCGATGTCCGCATCCTGATTCCGGCGGGTTTCACCCCCATCAATATTTCCCGCTATGGCAACGAGCGGATGCGCAAATCCGTTCGGGATCTGGGCTGGTTCGTTCGCTACGTGGGCTACGCCTTGGTGGCGGGGGATCCCAGCATCCTGCGCGTCAATGCCAGGGGCCTGCGGGACATCCTCGAAAAGGGTTGCTCGCTGCCGGCCACCAACCTGGCGCTTCAGGAAATGCGCGCCGCTGCAGCGGCCCTCTTTGAGGTGGGCAGCGAGGAGCGCAACCTGGTGATTGCCTGCTTCAACGTGCTGATTGAGGAGCTCGCAGTGGCGACCCCATCTGCCCGGCAGCGTCCTGGCAATCCGCAGCAACAGGGTCTGCAACTGCCTGCCATCTATGCCTTGGCATCGGAGGGGCCGCAGCGCTTTGTGATCAAGCCCAACCTCTCCGGTGTGGAGAAGGCCGAGATCATCCGTGCCGCCTACCGCCAGGTGTTTCAGCGCGACATCGCCAAGGCCTATTCCCAGGCTCCCTGCCCAGTGGAGGCCTCCCAGGTGGCCCAGGGCCAAATCTCGATGCGCGAGTTCATTCGTGCCCTGGGCCGCAGCAAGGAGTACCGCCAGCAATTCTTCAGCCGTTTTGCCAACACCCGCGCTGTTGAGCTGGCCTTCCGCCATTTCCTGGGTCGCGGCATCAGCTCCCTGGAGGAGTTCCGCAAGTATTTCTCGATCGTCAGCGAGCAGGGCCTCAATGGCCTGGTGGATTCCCTGGTCAACTCCATGGAATATGCCCGCGTCTTTGGCGAGGAAACCGTTCCCTACCTGCGTGATCTCGGTGAAGAAGCGCAGGAGAGTGCGGGTTGGGGTTCCAACCGCAAGCTGTTCCGCTTCAGCGCACCATTTGATGGGGCGCCCCAGTACCTCACCCTTTACGCCTCCTACCGCCAGCCTCTCGCTGACCAGCACGCCTATGGCGGCGGCAATGATCCGCTCGCACTGGGCTACGGAGCCATCTTCCCCTCACCCACGGCCTCGGTGAGGACTCGCCCAGCCCCCTATGGCTACAGCGCCCGCCGCTTGATGGTGGGCAACGGCCTGAACCTTTCCGGCCAGATCAACGGCCCCACGTTCAACTCCACCAAGCCCCGCAAGGTGGGCCCCAGAGTGGTGTCGATGCCCGCCACGGCCAATGAAGGCCGGCGCCCTGAGGTCAACGAAACCGCCAAAACCGTTCAAGCGGTGATCCGCGCGGCTTACACGCAAGTCATTGGCAACAGCGGTTACGCCGGCGAACAGCAGCGCTCCGCTGAATCGCGCCTGGCCAACGGCGAGATCTGCCTCAAGGAGTTCATCCGGCAGCTCGCCCGCTCGAAAGCCTTCCAAAAGCGCTATTGGGATGGCCTGTACATCACCAAAGCCATCGAGGTGATGCACCGGCGCCTGCTGGGACGCCCCACCTTTGGCCGCTGGGAAATCGACTCCTATTTCGACACCGCAGCGCGCAAAGGCTTCTTTGGCGTGGTGGACGCCCTGATCGACAGCGAGGAATACCAAACCGCTTTTGGCGACGACACCGTTCCCTTCGAGCGGTTCATCACGGCGTTTGACGTCAATAGCCGCAGGGTCCCCTCCTTCCGGCCAACCCTGGATACCGCCTCCCTTCCCACTGGAGCAAGATTCAGCACTACGGCCCGGCCCGAACCCTCGAAAAAAGCCGAACTGCGTACTCCCGGCAGCACCGTTCAGCGGAACTTGCAGAGCCGAGATAGCAGCGCAAATTTCGGGGCTCTGCCGCAAAACAGAACCACTGGCTTCCAGCCCGTCCGTCTTCGCGCAGGTGTCGATAGCAACGACGGTCCCACCTCTCAAGCCACGATGAAGCGGGTGCTCTCGGGCAGCAAGCCCGAAGCCCTGAGCCGGCGTGAGTCTGTGGGCTACGTGCCCTTGGAGCTATCAGACAACGCCACAGAGTCAGAACTGCAGGCCGTGATCGAAGCGGTCTACCGGCAGCTGCTCAACCGGATGCCCTTTGACGCGGAACGTTGCAGCGAGATCGAATCTCAACTGCGCAACGGTTCCCTAACAGTCTCTGGCTTTGTTGCCGGTGTTGCCGCTTCCGAGCTCTACCAACAACGCTTAACCAACCTGCCGCCATTGCTAGCCGCGGCTACCGCCCACCTCACGCTGCTGGGCCGCTCACCCAAGCCTGAAGAAATCAGCAGCTTCATTCGCCAGCGCGCGGAACAAGGGCAACGGGCGGCCACCAACGCTCTGCTCGAATCCATCGACTACAACGATGCCTTCGGCAGGCAAACGGTTCCCTATCCCATTGGCCTACAAACCCAAGGTGGGTACCCCCTGCAGAGCCTCAACAGCACCGCTTCCTTGGTGCAGCCCAATGCCGGGCAGACCCCACCGCAACGCCCCGTCATCAGCACAAGGGGGCAGCGCAACCGCGTTGGTCTAGAGGGCGCCAGGTCCGGTAGTCCCGCTGAAGACAGTGGCTCACAACCCAGCCCCAGCCTCCAAGGGCGTAAACCAACTTTCAGCACACCACTCAGCCAATTCCGGAGCCAACAGGCAAGGGCAACCCGCTCTGGCGTTGGGATGGCCATGGGCGCTGATCTTCGCCTCAAAGCCCCCACCAGTGCCAACACCATGCTGGGGCTGATGGGCGGAGCTACTCCAAAAGCCCTGAGGGCTAGTGCCGCCGAGCTGCCTGCTCCGCTCAAATTGGTCGACAGTCCCAGTGAGTCCGAGCTGCAGGAAGTCATCGCGGCGACCTACCAGCAACTCATCGATCGAATCCCCTCCGACAGCGAGCGCCTGCTGGAAGCGGAAGCCCAGTTGCGCTCTGGAACAACAGGTGTTGTCGACTTCGTTGCTGAGATTGCATCCAGCGATCTCTTCCAAAAGCGCCTCTATGCCCTCCCTCCTCTGCAAGCAGCTGCGGCCGCCCATCTCGCCTTATTGGGGCGCGCCCCTCTGCCAGAGGAGATCAGCGTGTTTGTGATCAATCGCGCCGAGAATGGTCAAGTCCAGGCGGTTGCTGATCTCATCGAATCAGACACCTACAACAACAGCTTTGGGCGCAATGTCGTGCCGGGACCCATCGGCGTAACAAGCCAAGCTGGCGTTCCCTTGGTCACCCTGACCCAAACAGCCCGCATGAGCCAAGGCAAAGCCGGCCTCAACCCAGCGCCGAGCAATACGGCCATCTGAGCCCACCAGCTGAGAGGTCAACGCTTCTGCGCAAAAATCACTCGAAATCACTAGCGCCGGCCAAATCGGCGCTAACTACTTATACTTTTTGCCGGCATATTGCAGTTTTAAGCAAAATAATTTTCTTGAACAGTTACTATTGCTAACTCCTGTGAAAACCCTGTCCCTCAAAGGGTTTACGAAAACTCTTTAGGGGTAAAGAACTGTTACTGCAAAGCAGAGAGCATGAGCCCCCTGCCGCAGAATGACCCAGCGATCAGCCAGACTGATCCAGCCAAAGGGCTTGCCCTGCGGCAACACGCACCCAAGATTCCCCGGTCACCTCTCTGGCGGCCGCCTGTCCTCGAGGCCGAACTGCATGAGCATCGTCTCCAACTCGATCATCAACGCCGACGCCGAAGCTCGTTATCTCAGCCCTGGCGAGCTTGATCAGATCAAGGCCTTCGCAACTGGCGGGCAACGCCGTCTGCGTGTGGCCCAAATCCTTTCCGAAGGCCGCGAGCGCATCGTCAAACAAGCCGGCAGCGCGCTGTTCCAGCGCCGCCCTGATGTTGTCTCACCAGGTGGCAACGCCTACGGCGACGAGATGACTGCCACCTGCCT
>CAJWAH010000050.1 GCA_913020095.1 uncultured Synechococcus sp. | reverse complement strand
AGACCTTCGGCTTCCTCCCGCCGATGACCCAGGACGAGATCTACGACCAGATCGCTTACATCATTGCCCAGGGTTGGAGCCCGCTCATTGAGCACGTCCACCCCAGCAATTCCATGGCCACCTACTGGTCCTATTGGAAGCTTCCCTTCTTTGGCGAAAAGGACCTCAACCTGATCGTCAGTGAGCTCGAGGCTTGCCATCGCGCCTATCCCGACCATCACGTGCGGATGGTTGGTTACGACGCCTACACCCAAAGCCAGGGTTCTTGCTTCGTGGTTTTCGAAGGCCGCTGAGCCCTTCTCTGATTTCTGATCAGACCGGTCCCCGCTGCGGCGGGGACCCCTTACCAAGATTTTTTTTCCGGGGGCGGATATGGCAACACAATCCAGTCGTGAGGCCGCTTTGGCCCGTCGCATGGCCCTCTCCAGTGGTGGTAAGACCGCGGAGAAGCGCTTATCAACCAGCGCCGGTCGTGTGCGCACCGCTGCAGAGGCACGTCCGAGCCGCACTTCGGCTCCAGCCATCCCTCCCCGTCAAGCGTCGGCCGCCGCTCCAGTCGCTGCTGCTGAGATCAGCAGCCATGCGCCGGCTCGTCGCTCCAGCCCCACTCGCGTTGCGAATCCAAGCCGCGATCTCGTCTTGGCTCGCCGTGAGGCCCTCTCACGTCGCGGCAAGCGAGCTGATACCAGCAGTGATCGCAACCGCGCCGAGGCATTCCACAAAGAGCAAGCTGCCGCTCCCGCCCCTGCTGCAGCCAAAAAAGACTGCGATTGCCATAAGACCCGTTCAGACGCTCCGGCGGCAGCAGCTGCTCCTGCTCCCACCAGCTTGAGCTTGGATTCCAAATCCGCTGCTAGCAAGCGCGCGACCCCCCGCCGCGCTGCTCAGCACAACCCCAGCCGCTCACTCGTGTTGGCACGCCGGGAAGCCCAGTCCAAGCGCGGTAAGGCGGCAACCACCTCTCAGTCCAGCGGTACCGCTGCTGTGGCGCGTCAGGGCAACCCCGACATGAGCAGCCGCGAATTGGCGCTCAAGGTTCGTGAACTGCGCAGCAAGAGCGGCGCGGCCTCAAAGTTTGGTGGCAAAGCCGCTGGTGCACCCACCCGTCCAACGGGCCCCAACCGCCACGGCGCCAAGCAAGCCGCTGCGGCTGATGCCCATTGGAAAGTTGGCGCCAGTGAGACCCTCAGCGGTCAAACCGTCACCGGGACCCAAGCCAACCGCTCGCCGAAGACCACCGGCAATGAAGCGTCCACCTGCCGTTCGATCACGGGTACTGAATACCTCGGTGCCGAAGTGTTCCAAGCTTTCTGTCAGGGGCAGCCAGCTGCTCAGCAACCCGCCAAGGTCCGCGTCACCTCCACCAGCCGCGGCAATGCTGTGACTGGTAATGAAGTCGGCCGCAGCGAGAAGGTCACCGGCGATGAGCCCGGAACCTGCAAAGCCGTCACCGGCACCGAATACATCGGCGCTGATCAAGCCTCGGCCTATTGCGGTGGTGTGACTCCCTCTGTGGCCAAGGTGGGCCGCGGGGTCACCTTGGGCGGTCAGGCCGTCTCCGGCGTGATGGTGGGCCGCAGCGAGAAGGTCACCGGTGATGAGTCCGGTTCAGGTCTGCAGCTCACCGGTGATCAATACATCGGTTCGGAAGCTCCGATTGCAGGTCGCGGCGCCACCAAAGTCACCAGTCTCAACACCCTGCGGGGAACTGGCGTCACTGGAACGGCCGTTGGCCGCGCCTCCCGCATGACCGGCAATGAAGCCGGCAGCTGCCGCGCCATCACTGGCGATGAATACATCGGCTCCCAGCAATACGAAGGCTTCTGCGGCACCCGGCCTCCAGCTGAAGCCGCCAAAGTGGGCTTCAGCATCACCAACCGCAATCAGGTGGTGAGTGGCACCCGCACTGGCCGTTCGGCGATGGTCACTGGTGATGAGCCCGGCAGCTGCAAAGCCGTCACCGGCACTCCTTATGCCGGCCTTGAGCAGTCGGGTGAGTTTTGCGGAGCCCGCGCCGTGGACAGCGTGCGTGAGCGCACCCCTGTTCGCAACTCCAACCGCATGACCGGCATTCAGCCCGGAATTGGCGGTGCGATGACCGGCGCTGAGCGCGGCGCTTGTGAAGACGTCACCGGCACTCCTTATGTGGGTGCTGACCAGCAGGCTGCCAACTGTGCCTCCGGCCGCGGCGCTGATTTCCCCCAAGCACTGCAAGGTCAAAGCTGGCAGCAGTTCAGTGTTCAATCGCCGGCCCAGGCCGCCATGGATGAGCGCGCCCGCACCGGCCAGGTCACCGGCAGCACCTATGAGCAGGGTGGTCGCATCACCGGCCCCTTCGACATGGCTGGCGGCAAGGTGACCGGCACCGAGCAGTTCCGCTTTGATCGCAACGATGCCGCTGCTCTGCAGGCCAGGGTTCAAGCCCAAGCTCCAGTGTCAATGGATGAGGATCAGCGCTCCACCTCACGGGTGACCGGCGAGGGTTCAGGCACCAAGGTCACAGGTGATGACTGGGATCGAGGCAGTCATGTGACAGGCACCGAAGGTGCCTCGGCACGCCGCCGCAACCCCTCGCGGGTCGGCCCCATGAACGCCATGGTGATGATGCAGCAGAAGCGCAATGACGAGGTCCCCCTGCCCGTGAGCCCGGTCACTGGTTCCAGCGGCAACACCGATAAGGGCTCCCTCATCACCGTTTCCGGTGGCGCACGCGGCTGATGCGTGCCCGTCGCGGCAATGTTCAGCGCCCCATGGCACCGACGGCTCCGCGCCGTCGCCCGGCCATGGTGAGCAGCTTGGCCGAACGTGCCGGTGGTAACGCCGCTGCGCGTCGCCCCAGCTCAGCTGTTTGGCCGCGTGATCAACACCCCCTGAGTGATCCAACCCGTAATGCGGAGTTGCAGCGCTACGAGCAGGAGGTCAAAGGAGCGTTTGATCGCATCGTTCCGGTGTTGCAGCAGCTCTCGTTTCAGCAGCATGAGCCCCGTTTCCCTGAGGTGGCTCAGGCCTTGGCCCATGCCGAGCTGGGCTTTGCCCTGCCGCAGCCGATTCTCGAGAACGCCTGGGTTGGTCAACTCGACATGCGCACCCTCTACGCGTGGTGTGTGTTTGAGACCTACCAGCGCATCAGCGATCAGTTCTTCTCAAATGATCCGTTAGCGGGCAACCAAGGTGACGCCTTTGAGCAGTTCCTTTTCGACTGCGGCTTTCATCTGCTCGACGTCACGCCTTGCGCGGATGGCCGTCTGGCCCATGCCATCGCCTATGCCCTGCGCATTCCGCTGAGTTGCGTTCGCCGGCGCCCCCACGCAGGGGCCCTGTTTGATATTGAGGACACCGTTGAGCGCTGGGTCAAAACCGAGCATCGCCGCTCCCGTGAGGGGTACCCCAATGCGGCCCACGACCCGACCCGTTATCTGAAGTGCGTCGTCTATCACTTCAGTTCCATTGACCCCAGCCATGAGGGCTGCGCCGCCCATGGTTCCGATGACGGCCTGGCGATCTCTGAGGGCATGGCACGGCTCAAGGCCTTCCGTGAAGCGGTGGAAAAGGGCTTTTGTTGCGGGGCATCGGTTGATCTGCTGTTGATCGGCCTAGATACCGACACCGATGCCATTCGCGTGCACGTGCCTGATCGCGATGGCGAGGCTGCCCTGGATCAGTGGGTGGATGCCCGCGAGCTCTACGCCGAGACCCTGGGGTTGGATTCCGCTGCAGCCCGCGCCCACATCGCAGCGGCCGTGCAAGCCGCTTGCTCAGGGCCAACCGATCCCGGCATGAATCAATTCATTGCCCGTTTGATCGAAAACAACATCTCCCAGATCGACTACGTCAAACAGTTCCACGGCGGCAACTACAGCGACGCCGGCCATGCCGAGCGCTTCATCGGTGTGGGCATTGGTTTTAAGGAGATTCATCTGCGCAACCTCACCTACTTCGCCCACCTCGACACGGTGGAGGAGGGGGCCCCGGATCTCGATGTCGGCATCAAGATCTTCAGCGGTCTCAATGTCACCCGCGGACTGCCGATCCCGGTGGTGGTGCGGTTTGACTACCGCGGCAGTGTGCCGGGAGCCCGCGAGCGCGCCATCGCCAATGGTGAACGGGTGATGGCGGCGATGCAAAACCGCTACAGCGATCTCTTTGAGAAGGGCCTGCTGCACCTGTTGCTGTCCGTCCGCGACCGCAACCACTTCGTGCCGTCTGAAACGGTACGGTCCACCATCACCATCCCCACCCCAGGAGGTCACTGAGCATGATCATCGTCAAGGTCATCAAGCCACTGGTCTCCACGAACCGGATTCCAGATTTCGAGCACAAGCACCTGCAGGTCGTTCAAGACGGCAGCTCGAAAAAAGTGGCTGTCGATGCGGTTGGCGCCAAGCCGGGCGACTGGGTCATTTGCGTCGGTAGTTCCGCGGCCCGTGAAGCGGCTGGGAGCAAGTCCTATCCCAGCGATTTAACGATTGTCGGGATCATCGATCACTGGGACCCCGATGCGCCCAAACCGGCGGCAGCGAGCTGATGGAAATCATGCAAGTGGTGGGGTCGTTGGTGTGCAGCTATCGGGTTGGTGGGCTCGATCACATGAATCTGCGCGTCTTGGAGAACAACAAGGGCAAGCAGTTAGTTGCGGTTGACCCGGTGGGGGCTTCTCCAGGGAATTGGGTCTTCACTGCCAGTGGTTCGGCGGCCCGCTTTGCTTGCCCGGATCCAACGGTGCAAACCGATCTCACCATCGGCGGAATCATTGATTTCTGGGCTCCCGACGGCTGACCCGGATCTCAACGCTCCCCCCTGATCCCCTCGACACCTCCAGCACTCCATGGCCACTCCGACTCCCCGTAAACCCTCTAGCGGTAGCAGCTCACCTCGGGCTCAAAGTGCAGCCTCTGGCAGCAATCAGCCCGCCAAGGCTCTGCCCCCCGCAGAAACCACAACGCAAAAGGCAGCGGCCAAGCCGGCGGCAACCGCCAAGCCCAGGACCACCTCTGCCCGCAAGCCTCCAGCCCGTCAGAGCGCAGCAGCCACGGTGGATCCGGTGCAGGGGATTGCTCTGGGGATGATTGAGACCCGTGGTCTGGTGCCTGCGATCGAGGCGGCCGATGCCATGACCAAGGCCGCTGAAGTGACCCTGATCGCGCGGGAATTTGTGGGCGGCGGTTACGTCACCGTGATGGTGCGCGGCGAGACCGGTGCTGTGAATGCGGCCGTGCGTGCTGGCGCCGATGCCTGCGAGCGGGTTGGCGATGGACTTGTGGCGGCCCACATCATTGCCCGCCCCCATGTGGAGGTTGAGCCGGCCTTGACCGCAAGCGGACAGCGCCGCAGCTGATCACGATGGCGCGCCAGCTCCACCACCGTGTTCTGGCGGCTTTGGGTCAGGCGTTAAGCCTGGAACTCACAGCCGTTCAGCAGTACCTGACCCATGCCGCTTTGCTGGAGGCCTGGGGGGATCCGCTGACCGCTGATCGTTTTCGCCAAGAAACGGTGGAGGAGATGCGCCACAGCGAGCGCATCATTCAACGGATGGTGAGCCTGGGTTTGGCCCCGGCGGCCTCCCAGCTGCAGCCGGTAGCAACAGCTACCGATCTGCGGGGCCTGCTGGAGGTAAACACCCTCCTCGAAGATCAACTGGTGCGCCATTACGCCGAAGCTCATCGCTTCTGCCAGTTGGTTGGTGACGCTGAGCAGGCCGCCTTCTTCTCTGAACTGCTCGCCGAGGAAACGGCACACGCCCAAGATCTTGCCCAATGGTTGCGGGAGCTAAACGGTCCCGGCGTCAACTCGATAAATTCTCCTGACTTGCGACCCCCAGCCCGCGCCGCTTGAACGCCCATCTCCCACTGTCCATCCAGCTCTCTTGGCTGATTCCGTTGTACGGATTCAGTGGAGTGCTCTTGTCGCTGCCCTGGGCAACCGGCTGGGTGAAGCGCAATGGCCCGCGCCCTGCGGCCTACTTAAACCTGTTGATGACCGTGCTGGGTGTGGCCCACGGCAGCCTGATCCTGGCTTGGGTTCAGCAGAACGGTGGGGTGGTGATCGAGTGGCCCTGGTTTGAAACCTCTGGGCTTGATCTGCGCATTGGCTTTGACCTGAGCCTGACCAACCTGGCGGCCCTGGAGTTCGTGACGATCATGAGCCTGTTGGGGCAGGTGTTTGCCCTCGGCTATCTCGATAAGGAGTGGTCGTTAGCCCGCTTCTATGCGCTGCTGGGCTTCTTTGAAGGGGCCATGGCAGGCGTGGTGCTGAGCAGCAACTTGTTCTTGAGCTACTTCGTCCTGGAGATGCTCACCCTCTCCACCTATCTGCTGGTGGGTTTTTGGTACGCCCAGCCTTTGGTGGTCACCGCTGCCCGTGATGCATTCCTCACCAAGCGGGTGGGCGATGTGCTGCTGCTGATGAGTGTGGTGGCCCTGGCCGCTTGGGCTGGGTCCCTGGATTTTGAAGACCTCTATGTCTGGGCCGCTCAGGTGAAAGCCGATGGCTCGGTGAGTCCGTTGCTTGGCACCTTGATTGGCTTGGGTTTGATTGCCGGCCCCATGGGCAAATGCGCCCAGTTCCCCATGCACCTCTGGCTGGATGAGGCCATGGAGGGCCCCAATCCTGCGTCGATTTTGCGCAATTCAGCGGTGGTCACCTGTGGTGCTTTGGTGCTGCTCAAGGTGATGCCGCTGCTGCAGCTCTCTCCGGTGGCCATCGATGTGTTGCTGATCGTGGGCACCATCAGCGCCATTGGTGGCGCGCTGGTGGCGATTGCTCAAGTTGATATCAAGCGGGCGTTTTCCTACGGCACCACCTCCTATCTGGGGCTGGTGTTCGTGGCCATCGCTGTGCAGCAACCGATCGTGGCGGTGCTGCTGCTGTTTGCCCACGGCTTGGCCAAGGCGTTGATCTTCATGAGTGTGGGCAGCGTGATTGCCACCACCAATTGCCAAGACATCACCGAGCTCGGTGGCTTGGGTCCTCGCATGCCAGCCACCACAGGCAGTTACTTGATCGCTGGAGCTGGCCTCACTGGGGTGCTGCCTCTGGGCTGCTTTTGGTGTTTTGGTTTGTTGGTCGATGGGCTTTGGGCCAATTACCCCTGGCTGGTGCCCGTTGTTCTGCTCACCAACGCCCTGACGGCCTTCAACCTGGTGCGGGTGTTCCGCCAGGTATTCCTCGATAAGCCCCATCCCAAAACCAAGCGCACACCTGAGGTGAATTGGTTGATGGCCCTGCCGATGGTGAGCCTGGCAGTGGTGGTGTTGCTGGTGCCGCTGATCTTCCACCGCATCTACCCCATCGCTGGGGTGGAAGTGGTGAGCATGGTCAGCATGGTGGCCGTTGTGCTGAGCAGCCTGGTTGGGGTGGCATCGGCTGCGGCGATCTCACTGGATAAATTCGGCTCCCGCTCGGTTTTCAAGCCCCTGCGCACCCTCCAGGATTTGCTGGCTTACGACTTCTACACCGAGCGTTTTTATCGCTCCACCGTGGTGGCCTTTGTGGCCTTTTTGGCCCGCATCACCGATGCCTTTGATCGCTTGTTGCTCAACCGCTTTGTGAACCGCATCGGCAGCAGTTCCATGGTGTCGGCTGAAGGGCTGCGTCTGGCCGTCAGTGGGCAGACCCAGTCCTATGTGCTGACGGTGCTGCTGGCCATCGTGCTGCTGCTGTCAGCGCTGGTTTGGTGGAGGGCGGCCTGATGCTCACAGCTCTGTTGGTGATCCCCTTCATCGGGGGCCTGGTGCTGCTGCTGCTGCCCGGGAGCGTGGCTCCTGTTCGCATGCGCAGCGTGGCCATTGTGTTCTTGTCGCTGCAGCTGCTGCTGTCGGTGGCGCTGTTGATTCCATTTGATCCTTCGGTGGGAACGCCCCAGCTGGTGGAGTTCACCCCTTGGGTCAGCCGCATTGGTTTGGATTACCGCCTGGCGGTGGATGGTCTGTCGCTGCCGCTGATCTTGATCAATGCCGCGCTGACCTTGGTCTCAGCGGTTTGCACCCGTGATTTTGACCAGCGTCCGCGCATCTACTTCTCGATGCTGCTGCTGATTAGCGGCGCGGTGAACGGGGCCTTTTTGGCCGACAACCTGCTGCTGTTCGTGATCTTCTACGAGCTGGAGCTGATCCCCCTGTGGTTGCTGATCGCGGTGTGGGGCGGGGCCAACCGGGGCTATGCCTCCACCAAGTTTTTGATCTTCACCGCGGTTTCAGGCTTTTTGATCCTGGCGGCCTTCTTTGGCTTGGCCCTGGTGAGCGGCAGCGTCAACTTCAACATCACCCCAGCGCTCACGGAAAACTTGCCGGTGGCCACGCAGCTGGTGCTGCTGGTCACGCTGCTGATTGGCTTTGGCATCAAGATTCCGCTGGTGCCCTTCCACGTCTGGCTGCCGGATGCCCACACCCAGGCCTCCACGCCGGTGTCGGTGATGTTGGCCGGTGTGCTGCTCAAGCTCGGCACCTACGGCTTGCTCCGCTTTGGCCTTGGCCTGTTCCCAGAGGTTTGGCCTTTGGTGGCCCCCTGGCTGGCGATTTGGGCGGCGATTTCGGTGCTGTATGGATCGCTGGCGGCCATCGCCCAGAGCGACATGAAGCGCATGGTGGCGTTTAGCTCGGTGGGTCACATGGGCTATGTGTTGCTGGCCGCTGCGGCGGCCACTCCCACCGCCCTGTTGGGGGCTGTGTTCCAGATGGTCAGCCACGGCGTGATTTCAGCCCTGCTGTTTCTTTTGGTGGGCACCGTTTATCGCAAAACCGGCACGCGCGATCTCAGCGTGATTCGCGGGTTATTGAACCCTGAACGTGGTTTACCCCTCACCGGCACCTTGATGATCCTTGGGGTGATGGCCAGTGCCGGTCTGCCTGGCATGGCTGGATTCATCTCTGAATTCCTGGTGTTCCAGGGCAGCATCCAAACCTTCCCGTTGGCCACCTTGCTCAGCATGGTGGGCTCTGGCCTGACGGCGGTTTACTTCTTGCTGTTGGTCAACCGCGCCTTCTTTGGCCGGTTGGCGGTCACTCCGGTGGAGGATCCTGTGGCCCACGGCCGTTTGGATGTGCAATTGGCTGCTGTGGCTCCGCGCGAAACCATCCCAGCTGTGGCGTTGGCCCTCTCGGTGGTGGGCATTGGTTTGATCCCCTCGGCCCTCTCGCGCATCAGTGATTCCGCTACCCAGCTGATGGCGCAACTGCCAGGAGGTATGGGCTAATGCCAGTCATTCCAGCCGAGCA
>CAJWAH010000049.1 GCA_913020095.1 uncultured Synechococcus sp. | reverse complement strand
CCACAATCGATTCGCCCGGCAGCAAGCGCATCAACACCGGACCCTGGGCCGTGCGGCCCATCACCGGGATGGTGCTGTCATCAATGGGCAGACGCAGCATGCGGCCCGTGCTGCTGGCCACCGCTAAATCATCGCCAGGTCGGCACATCACCACCCGTTGCAATTGCACGCCGTCCTTGAGCTTGAGCACGGTGGTGGCGCGTCCGGATAGCTCTCGGAGGTCTTGGCCAGCGAGGCGTTTGAAGCGGCCATCGCTGCTCAACAAACCAACGCTGAAGTCTTGATCGGCTGGGGGCACCACCAATACATCCACCACCTGCTCGGCTTGGCCATCAACGCTGTCGGGCAAGAAGCGCTCCAAGGGACCGGGCTGCTGTGCCGCAAATTCCCAACGCAGCGCCGCAACGCGCCCACCGCTGGTGAAGGCCAGCAGTTGTGGTTCCGGTTGCACCGGCAGCAGCAACTTGGCGCTGCAGCCGTGATCGCCAAAGTCCAGGTCGTCGAGCAGGTGCAGCCGGCCCAGCACTTGGGGAGTCACCAGTCGCAGGATGCCGTCGCTTTGCCACAGCAGCTGTTGATCGTTGCTGACGTTGGCCAGCGCTTGCTTGCGCAGCATTTCAGTGTTGGGCCGCTGGGCTGCGGTGCGCTGCGCCACCAGCTCATCGCCCCCTTCTTGCAGCGCTGTCCGCCGTGGGGTGGCATAGCGCTTGCGCAAGTGCTTCAGCTCACTGACCAGGGTGTCGAGCAGCGATTTGCGGTCATCGAGCAGGTGACGCAGGCGGCTCTGCTCTTGACGCAGCTCTTCTAATTCCTTGCGCAGGCTCTCCTGCTCGAGGCCGGTGAGGCGGCGCAGGGGCATGGCGAGCACGGCGTCAGCTTGCCGCTCTGTGATGTCGAGGTGCACCTGCAGGCTGGCTTTGGCGCTGGCGGCATCGCGGGCGTCCTGAATCATTTGGATCACCTTGGCCAAGTCGTCGAGGGCTTTGATCAGACCCTCCACCACTTCCAGGCGTTCTTCGCAGCGGCGCAGGGCGTAACGGGTGCGCCGCACCATCGTCAGTTCGCGGTACTCCAGGAACTGCTGGAGCATCTGGCGCAGGCTCAGCTGGATGGGTTGGCCATTGACCAGCGCCAGCAAGATGGCGCCGAAATTGTTTTGCAGGGCTGTGCGTTTGTGTAGCTGCGCCAGCACCTGTTCAGGGTTGGCATCGCGGCGCAGTTCCACCACCACCCGCATGCCGTCGCGATCGCTTTCATCGCGGATGTCGGCGATGCCGGCGACTTTGCCGTCGTTGACTTGTTCCGCCAGTTTTTCAATCCAGCCGGCTTTGCTGAGTTGATAGGGCAGCTCGGTGATCACCACCGCATTGCGCTTGTGGCGTCCTTTACCGGGTTGCACCTCCTCGATATGGGCCACCCCGCGCATCGGGATGCTGCCGCGGCCATGCAGATAGGTGTCGCGCAATCCGCTGCCGGTGAGCACCACACCTCCGGTGGGGTAATCAGGCCCAGGCACCAGTTGCAGCAACTTCTCATCGCTGAGGTTGGGGTTGCGGATCAGGGCCACCAAGGCATCCACCACCTCGCCGAGGTTGTGGGGAGGAATGCTGGTGGCCATGCCCACGGCGATGCCCGTGCAGCCATTGAGCAGCAGGAAGGGCAGCTGCGCCGGCAGCACCGTGGGTTCCTGTTGGGAGCCGTCGAAGTTGGGGGCGAAGTCGACGGTGTCGCTGCCGATCTCTTCCAGCAGGGCTTGATGGGAGACCGGCGCCAGGCGGGTTTCGGTGTACCGCATCGCGGCCGGTGGATCGTCATCAACCGAGCCGAAGTTGCCATGACCATCGAGCAGCGGATTGCGGCAGCCGAAGGTCTGCACCAACCGCACCAAGGCGTCGTAAACCGCCTGATCACCATGGGGGTGGTATTTGCCAAGCACGTCGCCCACCACACGGGCGCACTTGCGGTAGGGGCGATCTGGGGTCAGCCCCAGCTCGTGCATCGCAAAAAGAATCCGCCGCTGAACCGGCTTGAGGCCGTCGCGCACATCTGGCAGCGCCCGCCCCACGATCACGCTCATCGCGTACTCGAGATACGAGCGCTGCATCTCCTGATGCAGGGAGATCGAAACGATGCGCTCGTCCGCCATGCGGCGTGAGTTCAGGGGCTAAGAGTGGCGCTCAGCCTACAGATGGCGTCTAGTTGCTTTGGAAGGTCGCCAACCCCTTGGCACGCCGCACAGCACCTTTGACTTGCTCGTTTTCAAAGAGCTCCTGGGTGGCTGCAACGAGTTTTGGCCCCCACAGCTGATCCTCTTGAAAGGCGGCCAGAACGTAATCGGGCTGCTTGATCAGGGCTTGAACCGCTAGACCCAGCGTGTCGGCTGAGTCATCGCCGTTGGCATAGAGAGCAGCGGCGAGGGCCAGCATTGGCTCGGCTTCGCCGTCGCTCATTTCCACCGCTTGGCGCCAGCGATCGATGGCATCGTCACGCCGGTCCTCTTCAAATAAAACGATGCCTTGGTTGTTGACGGCTTCCCAAAAGTTTTGACGCAGTCCCGATGCTTTTTCAAAGGATTTCAAGGCCGCGCCCAAGTTGCCCTGCTTGATCTGGGCGTTGCCCAGATCGAAATATGCGCCAGGGTTTTTAGGGTCTAAGCGCAGACCTTCTTTCAGCAGTTTTTCGGCAGCGGCCGGCCGGTTGTTGCGCAGGTTGAGGGAACCTTCGGCAAACCAAACGCCAGCGTTTTTGGGATCGAGTTCTTTGGCGCGAGCCAGGGCTGCTTCGGCTTTGGCCGCCTGTTCGCTGCGGTTGTTCTCATCGGAGCTGCGCAGTTCGGCTTCAGCCAAGACCAGCCAGGCCCGCGGATCATCTGGAAGCAGTTGCACAGCCAAACGCCCCAGGCGCCGGGCTTCTGCGATCTGGCCGATTCTCAACAGCCCGGCCGCGGCGCCTGCAATGTTGACTCCCGCATCGTTGAGCTCTTCGCTCGTGGGCACATAGACGTAGGGAACCAGGGCTCGCGCTGGCAGCACAGGGGAGAGCAACGCCGCGGCGCAGAGAGCGGGCAGCCAACGACGCATTCCTGAGTCCCAAAGAGGGCTCAGCCTAGGTCCGCCAAATTGCGTCGCCACATCCAGGGTTTGATGCGCCGCAGGGCTGAGGCCCGTAAGCGTTCACTCCAGGTGTCATCACTCCAGCTCGCCATTTCGTTGGCTGTGCTGCTCAAGATCCACTCCCTGGGTTGCACGGCTGGATCAGCACTGCTTTGGGCGTGATGTTGATTCCAGGGGCAAACCTCCTGACAGACATCACAACCAGCCACCCAGCCATGCAATGGCAGGGGCACCTGCTCATCGCGGTTCTCGATGGTGTGGAAGGCGATGCAGCGGCGGCTATCCACCACAAAAGGTTCCGGAATGGCCGCCGTGGGACAGGCCGGGAGGCAGCGCTGGCAATGGCCGCAGAGGGAGCGGGCGGGTTGATCGGCTTGGAGGCTGGCGGTGGTGAGCAGGTGGCCCAGCAGCAACCAGGAGCCATGGCTTGGGCTGATCAGATTGCCGTTTTTGCCAATCCAGCCCAAACCGGCCTCCTCAGCCCAGGCCTTGTCCATGAGGGGCGCGCTATCGACGCAGGCACGCCAACGGCAGCCGGGCTGTTGCTCCTCCAGCCAGCGGCCCAGTCGCCTGAGCCGTTGATCCATCACCCGGTGGTAATCCCTTCCCCAGCCGTAACGCGCGATTTTTGGGGTGTCTGCGGCTTGCCGCTGATCGACGTAGTAGTTCAGGGCGACCGCCAGCACGCTTTGAACCCCTGGCAGCAGCAGCTCAATCGCCTGCCGGCGCGGGTCTTGCATCCAGGCCATGTCCGCCTGGTGGCCTGCGGCTAACCACCGCTGCAGCGCTGCGGTACGCAGGGCGATTCGCTCACCGCTTGGCACCGCAGCGATGCCCGCGAGGGCAAAGCCCTGCTCCAAGGCCTGCTGTTTGAGGGCATCGGCCAGATCAGCAGGCACCCGTACAGTTGCGCCGCTGAAGCATTCTCCTGTGTCGGAACTCACCACCTCCCGTCTCTCCGGCCTGTTGCGCTGGATCGGTGGGGTTCTGGTCATCCTGCTGGGCTTTGAGCTCCTGGCGGTGCTCATGGCCAACGCCTGGGGTGAGGAGGCCTTCCATCAGTTGTTGGTGGACACGCTGCTCGCCCATGCACCGATGGCCCTGGTGGGCTTGTTGCTGATGTTGGTGGGCTCTCGGCTTGATTTCCCCGCCCAGGGCCGCAGCCCACTGCGGTGGACCGTTTTGGTGGTGGGGGCCTTGATGTCCCTGGCGCTGTTCGTGGCGATCCCTGTGCAGGTGGGGGGCAACCAACTGATCCAGTTGGAGGCGAATCGTTCGGTTGATCAAAAGCGCTCGGAATTCGAGCAAGCGCAGCAGGAGAGCCAGGATCCCAAGCTGATGGAGATGCTGCAGGCCCAGCTCGAGCAGGCCGGGCAGGTCTCTGCTGAGGCCAAGCCGGAAGACAAAAAAGCGCAGGTGCAAGCGCTGATTGATCAGCGCCTCGATCAGCTCAAGCAGCAGCAGGTGCAAGCCGAGCGCACCCGCGACCTCACCTTGGGCCAGCGTCGCTGGGGCGGAACGGCTGTGGCCCTGTTGTTGGCCTTGGCCAGCTTGGCGGTGGCTTTGGCCGCTGTGCTCTGAAGCGACAGTCCCGTCGCTAAGTTGCATAAGCGACATCCTTCGACCGGCCAGCCTTGGTTCAGTCCCGTTCTCGATCTGAACCGCCGGTCAACGTGCGGTTGCAGCAGGATCTGAAAAACGATCTGATCGCCGGCTTGCTGGTGGTCATTCCGTTGGCCACCACCATCTGGTTGGCCACCTTGGTCACCCGTTTCGTGGTCAGTTTTCTGACCTCGGTTCCGAAGCAGTTCAACCCGTTCAACACCCTCAACCCGCTGTTGCAGGAGTTGATCAACCTGTCGGTGGGGCTGCTGGTCCCCCTGCTGGGAATCCTGTTGATCGGCTTGATGGCCCGCAACATCGTTGGCCGTTGGTTGTTGGATTTCGGTGAGGGCACCCTCGCCCGAATCCCCTTGGCTGGATCGGTTTACAAGACCCTCAAGCAGATTCTGGAAACCGTGCTGCGCGACAACAGCACACGGTTTCGGCGCGTTGTCTTGATCGAGTATCCCCGCGACGGGATTTATGCCCTTGGCTTTGTGACCGGCATGCTCAGCGCCGGCATGCAGGCTGGGTTCCCCCAACCGATGATCAGCGTCTTTATCCCCACAGCTCCGAACCCCACCACTGGTTGGTACAGCATCGTTCCAGAGGCGTCCGTGAAGGACCTGGACATGAGCGTGGAAGAGGCCTTCCGCACAATTATTTCCGCTGGCATCGTCAACCCCGACGAGCAGCCCAGCCCCAGCAATCGCAGCTTCTCGAGCCTGCTCGCTCAACTGCGGCCCACACCTCTTTCGGCTCCTCCCAAAGCCTGACCCATGCAGAACCGCACGATTGCCCGGGAGCTTGCCCTCTTGATCCTGGGGCAGCTTCAGGACCGCCATGCTCCCGAGGCCACGACAACCGAACAGCTCTTGGCCCAGGCCATGGCGTCGTTGAACAGCCATCTGCGCGAGAGCTTGGATCAAGCGGCTGAAGAGCTGCAGCAAGCCCAACAGGCGTTGCTGGATAGTGAGTTGGCCGAAGGCCAATTGCCCCAAGTCAGGGAGCATTTGCGCCAGGGGCTGGAGCGCTCAGAGCAGGTTCTCAACCGACTTTCTTCCAGCCTGGAATACCCGCGCCTGTTGCAGCTGGCTGATCAGCAGGATTTGCGCCATTGGGCCTTGTTGCGGGCCAAGGCTGTGGCTGAGGCCCAACCGCAGCTTGATCAAGGCATCGATGCGGTGATGGAAGGTTGGCGCTTGACCCGGTTGCCGAGGATTGATCAAGACATCCTGCGCTTGGCTGTGGTGGAAATTGATGAGTTCCAAACCCCAGCGGCTGTGGCCTGCAATGAAGCTGTGGAACTCGCCCATCGCTACAGCGATGAAGCCGGTCGCCGCATGATCAATGGGGTCTTGCGGCGCTACACCACGGCCGCGGCCCGCTAGCCCATGGCTGAGTTCGATTGGTTTCAGCGGCAGGACGCCTCCGAGTCCTCCGATGCGCAGCAGCCCGACGATGCCCTCGATTGGGCCAAGCAGGCCTATGCCCGCCTGAAGGCCCAGCAGGAAGCTGAGAAATCAGCGGCGACTGCTCCTCCAGCTGAACCAGCACCTGAACCAGCAGCGGAACCCGCTCCAGCCTCTGAGCCAGAACCAGCCCCTGAGCAGCCGCCAACCGCAGCGGCGGTTCCTGATGCTCCAGTGGCGGCTGAACCGGAACCGGAACCCGTGGCAGCGGATCCAGAGCCGGCGCCGCAACCGGAGCCTGAACCTGCTGCTCCATCAGCCCCGTCTTGGTTGGAGGCCGCGGCGGCGCGCCGTCAAGAACGGCTCGAGCAGTTGGTGGAGCAGGAACCAGCAGCGGAACCCGAGCCTGAGTTGGTCCAGGTCAGTGAACCTGAGGCTGAACCCAAGCTGGGTCAACTCGATGAAGACTTCCTCTGGTCTGCCGAGGTGCTGGCCGCTCAGGGGCGCCAGGCTGATCAGATTTCGCTCGAAGAGATCGATTGGCTGGGCCGGCTGCGGCGCGGCATGGAGAAGACCCGCCAGAACTTCGTCACCACCCTGCTGGAAAACCTTGGTGATGACCCGCTCTCGGAGGCCTCTCTCGATGACATCGAAACCCTGCTGCTGCAGGCCGATGTGGGTGTGGAAGCCACCGACCAGGTGCTCGATCTGTTGCGCCGCCGCATGAATGAAGCGGTGGTGGATGGCAGTGAAGCCATCAACTTGCTCAAGGATCAACTGCGCAACCTGCTGGATGCGCCGATCAAATCCACCGGTGCCAACCCCTTACTGGCTCCCCAGAAGGGCCGTTTGAACATTTGGTTGATGGTGGGCGTCAATGGGGTCGGTAAGACCACCACCTTGGGCAAGCTCGCCAACTTGGCTGTTCGCAGTGGTTACAGCTGTTTGGTGGCTGCTGGCGACACCTTCCGTGCTGCAGCTGTTCAGCAGTTGCAGGTGTGGGCCGATCGCAGTGGCGTGCCCTTGGTGGCCAATCCTTCGGCGAATGCTGATCCCGCTGCTGTGGTGTTTGACGCCATTGGTGCGGCCCAGTCCAAAGACATCGAGTTGTTGCTGGTGGACACCGCGGGTCGCCTGCAGACCAAAAACAACTTGATGGAAGAGCTGGCCAAGGTGCGGCGGATTGTCGACCGTTTGGCTCCCGATGCCGCTGTCGAATCGTTGCTGGTGCTCGATGCCAGCCAGGGGCAGAACGGTTTGCGTCAGGCGATGGCCTTTGCCAAGGCCGCTGGTCTCACCGGTGTTGTGCTTACCAAGCTCGATGGCACCGCCCGGGGCGGTGTGGCGTTTGCCGTGGCCTCCGAGAGCAACCTGCCGATTCGCTTCATCGGCGCGGGCGAAGGACTGCGCGATTTGCGGCCCTTCAACAGCTTTGAATTTGTGGAGGCCCTGCTGGCACGGGCTTAATCGCGAGGCCCTCGCTAGCTTGAGATCCCCTGCGGCAGCCCCATGGGCGGTACGCCGCCTGCCCATCGCTCTCCTGCGGCGATCACGCCGGCGGCTTCGCTGCGCCAGCTGATCGACAGCCTCAACCGTGAACAGCGGCGCAATCAGGAGCTGCTGGCCTCGTTGGGGTTTGCCCTGCGCAGCTTCACCAACCTCAGCCGTTTTCTTGAGTTGGTGCCGTTGCTCACGGCGCGTTTGGTGGAAGCCGAAGGTGCCGTGCTGCTCACCTTCCGCAGCGACGGTGGTCTTTGGCGCGAGCAGCTGCATTGCTCATCCCAGGCGCGGTGCGGCGAGTTGTTGCGGCAGTTGGCGGGGTTGCAAGACAGCGACCTCGATCGCGATGCCGGCGATGAAGCCATGGCCACCCGCCTGGATCAGTTGGTGCGCCGACAGCTGGGCGATGTGCAGTTGTTTGGCACCTCCGTGGTGGCCAAGAACCGTCAACGCGGGCGGTTGTATGTCTTCAGTGGCGATCCCCAGTTCTCCTGGAGTGAAGTGCGCCGCCGCCATGTGCAGCTGGTGGCCGATCAAACCGCTGTGGCGATCGAGAACGAATTGCTGCTGGAGGAGATGCGGCGCCATGAGCGCCTCGATCAGCAGCTGAGCATCGGTGGTGAGATTCAGTCCCAGCTGCTGCCCAGCCGCTGCCCGGTGATTGAAGGGGTCGAGTTGGCTGCCCGCTGCCGGCCGGCCTTTCAAGTCGGTGGCGACTACTTCGATTTCATCCCCACCCGCCCTCAGCTGATGGGCAAGCGCCGTGAGCAAGGTCGCTGGGCGTTGGTGATGGGAGATGTGATGGGCAAAGGGATCCCAGCAGGTCTGTTGATGACCCTGCTGCGGGGCATGCTGCGCGCTGAGGTGCTCACCGGCCTGCCGCCCGATCGGATCCTGCATGACCTCAATGAACTGGCTCAGGAGGATCTGGCGCAGTCCAACCGCTTTGTGACCCTCTTTTATTCCGAGTTGGATCCGGTCACGCGGGTGCTGCGTTTCAGCAATGCCGCCCACAACCCGCCGCTGATTTGGCGCCGCCAGCGCCACAGCGTTGAGCGCTTGGATGCTCCTGGATTGCTGATTGGCCTGCAGCCTGATGCCGACTACGGCTGCGAACAGGTGCAGCTGGAGCCTGGTGATGTGCTGCTCTACTACACCGATGGCGTCACCGAAGCCAGTGGCGTTGGTGGAGAGCGCTTTGATGAGGAACGGTTGATGCGAGCTTTGCTCGCCATCTGCAAAACCGTTCCCGATGCCCAGGGAATCCTCGATCAGTTGTTTGCGCGCTTGGATCGCTTCGTGGGGCCGGGCCGTCAGCTGGAGGACGATGCCTCGATGGTGGTCTTGAAAGTCCGTGATGAGGTGGTTTTACCCACCCTTTAAGGTGTGCCGATGACCGTGAGCGACGGGGTTACAGGCGGTTCTGGCTCGGGCTGGAGCGATCGCTTTGAGGAGGGTTTGCACCCCAGCATCGAGCGGTTCAACGCCTCGATTGGCTTTGACATCACCCTGCTGCAGCAGGACCTCGATGGCTCGGTGGCCCACGCCCGAATGCTGGGCCGTTGCGACTTGATTAGCGCCCAGGAGAGTGAGCAGCTGATCGAAGGCCTTGAAACCATTCGGCAAGAAGCTGCTGCGGGTGATTTCAACCCGGGCCTGGAAGCCGAGGACGTTCATTTCGCCGTTGAGCGCCGCCTGATCGAATTGCTGGGGCCGCTCGGCAAAAA
>CAJWAH010000048.1 GCA_913020095.1 uncultured Synechococcus sp. | reverse complement strand
GGTCTTTGCCGGAGAGGTGGAGCCGGTGGCGTTTGTTGCCTGCCGCGGTCATCACGTGGATGTGGGTGGTACGACCCCTGGTTCCATGCCGCCCTTCAGCCAAACCATTGCTGATGAGGGGCTGCGTTTGAGGCAGTGGCGGTTGGTGGGAGAGGGCCGTTTGCAGCTTGAGGCCTGGCAGCAGCGGCTGGCCCAAGAGCCGCAACCGCCCCGCTCCCCTGAGCTGCTGTTGGCCGATCTGCAGGCCCAGGTGGCAGCCAATCAGCTGGGCCTGCAGCAGCTGGAAGCCTTGATGGCCACCAGTGGGGTGGAGTTGGTGCAGCGCTACATGGGCTTTGTGCAAAGCAATGCGGCGGCTGCGGTGCGGCGCGTGCTTCACACCCTGGAGGATCGTGAGTTCCAAGTGGAGCTCGACAACGGCGCGCGCTTGCAGCTGGCCATCAGCGTGGACCGCTCAGCAGGCCGCGCCAGGCTTGATTTCAGCGGCACCTCCGCCCAGGGGAGCCATAACTTCCATGCGCCGTTGGCGGTCACCAAGGCGGCGGTGCTCTACGCCTTTCGCGCCTTGGTGCCGGAGCCAATTCCGCTCAATGCCGGCTGTTTTGAGCCCTTGGATTTGTTGGTTCCCAAGGGGTGCGTGCTCAATCCCGAGCCACCGGCTGCAGTGGTGGCCGGCAATGTGGAAACCTCTCAGGCCCTGTGCAATCTGCTGTTTGGGGCCATGGGCGTGATGGCAGCAGCCCAAGGCACGATGAACAACCTCAGCTTTGGCGATTCCAGCCGCCAGTACTACGAAACGATCGCCGGCGGCACTGGAGCTGGCGCAGGCTTTGCTGGGGCCGATGGCATCCAAAGCCATATGACCAACTCCCGGCTCACCGACCCCGAGGTGCTCGAAGAGCGCTTCCCTGTGCGCTTAGAGCGATTTGCGCTGCGGCCCCACAGCCGTGGGGCGGGCCAGTGGCCTGGTGGCCGCGGCCTTGAGCGGCGTCTGCGGTTCCTTGAGCCGATGACGGTGTCGCTGCTCAGTGGCTCACGGCGTGTTGCCCCCTTTGGCTTGGCGGGAGGCGCAGCGGCTGCTGCAGGGCTCAATCGCCGCTGGCGCATCGATGGCAGCGTTGAGGAGCTCGGCGGTTGCGCGCAGCTGGAGCTGGCCGCTGGTGAGGCTCTGGAGGTGTTGACCCCCGGTGGCGGCGGCTACGGCCCGCCGGCTTGAGTTCAGCGCAGGGAGGCCAAACGCCCCTCGCTATGCCACTCGCTGAGGGCGTCGTAGCCGCCAATGGCGTCGCCATCGACGAACACCTGCGGAAAGCTGCGCATGCCGCTGCGCTCCATGAAGCCCTTAGCGGTGTCGTCGTCTTCCACGCTGACCACCTCATGGGGGATCTGCAGGGTGCGCAGCAGCCGCACGGCGCGGCGCGACCAGGGGCAGCTCGGCAGCACGGCCACTTCCACCCGCGCTGGCTGGCTGGGGGCAACAACAGCCGCTGCGGCTGCCGGGCTGGTGCTCTCACTCCAGCCCACCAACACGTCGGCTCCCTTGAGCACCAAGGTGCCGGGTTCCAGGTGCCCACCCCATACGTGGCAGGCCCCATCGGAGAGGCTCAGGTGCAGGTGCACCCCGTTGGGGCTCAGCGTGCCGTTGAGGGTGATGATTTCCAGATCCCCTTCCATCACGGTGGGTTCCGGTGGCCCGGGGCATTGAAAAGCGGCCCTCGACAGGTTGCCCACCACACCCAGCACAAAACCGGAGGCCTGCTCCTCGCGCGCCAACTGCTCAAGGCGCAGGCGCAGGTCATCGCCAGGGGCCAGTTTGATTGGCGTGGTGCGCATGGGGGCCGGCAAGGGATGGGGTGAGATTACGTTCAGGCCATGGCTGATTTCGAAACCCCCCGGCTGGTTGATGGCCCGGATACGGCTCCTGCCACCGTGCTGCTGGCCCACGGCGCCGGCGCGCCGATGGATAGCCCCTTCATGGCAGCCATGGCCTCTGGTTTGGCGGCTCAGGGCTGGCGGGTGGTGCGCTTTGAATTTGCCTACATGGCCCGGCAGCGGTTGAGCGGCCGCAAAGCAGCGCCGGATCGCCTGCCGAAATTGCAAGAGGTCTTCCGCCAGCAGGTGGCACTGGAGGCTGCCCAGGGCCCAGTGATCATTGGGGGCAAGTCGATGGGCGGCCGGGTGGCGAGCCTGCTGCTCGATGAGCTGCAGGTGTTGGGCGGGATCTGTTTGGGCTATCCCTTTCACCCCTTGGGCAAACCTGATCAGCTGCGCACCGAGCATTTGCGCGAGCTCACAACGCCCACCTTGATTCTTCAAGGCGAGCGCGATGGTTTTGGCCACCGGAGTGAGGTGGAGAGCTACGAGCTTTCAGCAGCGATCAGCCTGCAGTGGCTTGCCGATGGGGACCACAGCTTCAAGCCCCGCAAGAGCTCAGGAGTGAGCGAAGCGCAGAACTGGCAGCAGGCGGTGGAGGCGGCCGATCGCTTCTGCCGCGGTTTGCTCAGCCCCTAGGAACCCTCGCTCTCCAGCTCGGGGAACTCCCCCAAGTTGCAGCTGACGCTGCGCACATCATCGAGGGCCTCAAGGGCTTCCAGCAGCTGCACGCATTGGCGCGCTTGCTCGCTCTGCTGCAGGTCGATGCTGTTGAGCGGATGCCACTGGTGGCCCCACTCCTGCACTTTCCAGCCCCGTTGGCGCAGGCCCTCTTGCAGGGTTTCCAGTGCGGTGAAGGGCCCATGCACCAGGGCGCCTTCTGCGGTGAGCTCATAGCCATCGGCCTCCAGCTCCAGCAGGTCGTCCAGCAGCGCGTTTTCATCGATGCCTTCTGCGCTGCCAGCGCTCAGCGACACCTCGCTGCGGTGAGTGAACAGAAAGCCAACACAGCCGCTCTCGCCGAGGTTGCCGCCGTTTTTGCTGAAGGCCAGCCGCAGTTCTGCCGCTGTGCGGTTGCGGTTGTCGCTGAGCACCTCCACCAACACGGCCACCCCGCCAGGGCCATAGCCCTCGTAGCGAATTTCCTCAAAGGCTTGGCTGCCATCGCCGCCGGCTCCGCAGCCTTTGGCGATGGCGCGCTCGATATTGGCCGCTGGAACGCCTGCTGCTTTGGCTTTGCTGATGGCGGTGCGCAGCTGGAAGTTGCCATCGGGATCGCCCCCAGCTCTTGCCGCCACGCTGATCTCGCGCCCTAGCCGGGTGAACACCGCGCCTCGCTTGGCATCCACAACGGCTTTGGTGCGCTTGATTTGTGACCATTTGCTGTGGCCGGCCATGGCAATTCAGCGCTCCTGCAGATCAAAGCTGGTGAGCAGTTGAGCCTGCTGGATGCCAGCGCGGCGCGCTAGCCGCGCGGCGCTTTGGCGGTCCTGGGGTGTGGTGCTGGCGGACTGCAATCCCTGGGTTTGCGTCACGATTGCCCCCAGGGCGGCGCAGGCCAAGGGTTTGGGCAGCACCACGCCCAAGCGTTGGGCCTGCTGCTCAAGGATCGTTGTCGTGGTCCCCCAAGGGCGTATGTCGATGCGGCGTTGTTGCGGCAGCTTGAGGCTGCCGGTCCTTGGGGCGCGGTGATCAATGATCGCCACCACCTGGTTGCCATGGTGGGTGCCCACCAGGCCAATGGCGCTGCCGTTCAGCCCCCTGGTTGGTTGGGGAGCGCTTTGCTCGCAGCGTTGCAAGATCGCCTTTGTTTGGGGTGTGGGCTCCCCGCTGATGCGGGCTTGGCCGCCATAGAGGTGCGCTGCCAGCAAGCTGGCCATGGCCCCATCAGCATCCGCAGAGCTGCTGCTGGTCCAAATCAAGGGCTTTTGGCTGCTGGTGGCTTCGCCGAGATAGTCCGCCCGTTGCCGCGCCTGGCGCTCACCGAAGCTTTCCAGCTGACAGCCGCTCAGCAGCACCACAACCGCCAGCAGCAGCCTGGATCCAAGGGCCATGGGCTGAGTGATCATCCGGCGGCGTCGAACACCAGTTTCGGCTGCAGCAACCCATCGTTTCGGGTGCGGGCCATGCCTGCCAGGCTGCCATCGGGCCGCAGCATCACCAAGGCGCTCTCCTCGGGTTGATCCAGCGTCTCCAGTGGCAAGCGCTGGCCGCGGGTCCAGGCCAGCCACTGCTCCTCACTGAGCCGTTGCTGGGGCAGGTGCGCCAGGGCTGTGAGCGGATCGCTGAGCGCGGTCTCTGGCCCGAGGGCCTCCAGCGGCAGGCTGGCCTCCAGCGTGAAGCCCAAGGCAGCGGTTCGCCGCAGCTGGGCTAAGGCGCCGCCGCAGCCCAGTTGAGCGCCTAGGTCTCGGGCCAGTGAGCGCACATAGGTGCCCGCCGAGCAGCGCAGCTTGATGTCCAGCTGGCCCGTGCTGGGATCCCAGCGCAGCAGATCGAGTTGCTCGATGGTCACCGGCCGGCTGGCCAGCAGTAGCTGTTCGCCGCGCCGGGCCCGGGTGTGGGCCCGTTCGCCATCGACATGCACCGCACTCACCGCTGGTGGCCGTTGTTGGATCAGGCCGCGGAAGGGCTGCAACTGCCCGTCGAGCTCCGCTGGGCTCAAGCTCGGCCAGCTCTGTTGCTCCAGCACCTCCCCGCTGAGGTCGTCGCTGTTGGTGCGCAGACCCAGTTGGATGGTGCCGAGGTATTCCTTGCCGCCATCGAGGTAGGGCAGCAGCCGCGTTGCAGGCCCCACTGCCAAGGGCAACACGCCGGTGACCGCTGGATCGAGGGTGCCGCCATGGCCCACCTTGCGGGTGCCCAGGGCTCGCCTGGCCTTCGAGACGCAGTCGTGGGATGTGCAGCCGGCCGGCTTGTCGATCACCAAAAAGCCGCACAGGGGGCCGGTCACAGCGGGCAGGGCACTCACACCGGTGATGCTGCCATTTGCCAAAGTTGAAGGCTCACGAGCGGCAACGTCCATGACATCTGCGCAGGCTGAAGTGGTTGCGGCGTTTGGCCGCGATGGCTTTGCTTTGCGGCAGCAGTTGGCCAGCTTTCTGCAGCTCAGCGCTGAGCAACTCGATGAGCGCCTGCCCAAGAGCACCGAAGCCCTGGCAGCAGCCCATCCCGGCGCCTTGGCTCCGGAACAGGCTGAGCAGTTTTATGAGGATGAGGTGGGCGACGGCCACCTCTATGAATTGGCGGCTTGGCACTTGAGCAGCCGCGATTACATCGGTGACACCTTGCGGGTCCAGGGCGAGATGGCCCATGGACTGCACCTGGATTTCGGCGGTGGCATTGGCACCCATGCCTTGGCCGCGGCGCAACTGCCCCAGGTGGAGCAGGTCTGGATGGTGGATCTCAACGGCCACAACCGCGCCTTTGTGGAGCACCGCGCCCAGCAGCTGGGCTTGGGCCACAAACTCAGCTGCTTGCGGGATTTGAATTCACCAGCATTGCCCCAGCGCTTTGACAGCTTGGTGTGCCTGGATGTGCTGGAGCATCTGGCTGATCCAGCGGCGCAGCTGCGTTGCTTTGCTGAGCGCCTCACCCCCTCAACCGGGGTGGCCCTGCTGAATTGGTATTTCTTCAAAGGATTTCAAGGCGAATATCCCTTCCATTTCGATGATCCGGAGATGGTGAAGGCCTTCTTCAGCACACTGCAAGATCTGTTCTTGGAGCGCTTTCACCCGCACCTGATCACGGCTCGCACCTACACCCTGCGCTGATGCTGCTGCGGCTGATCATCATCAAGAAGCTTGTGGTGGCTGCGCTGCTGCTCACCGTGGCTGTGCTGTCGTTGGTGGGCAGCTACCGCTTCGACCAACTGCCGGAGTTGCTGCAGGAGTTCACCGACAACGACCACGCTCTGCTGGCCGCTGTGGTGGGACGCGGCCTGCAAGAAGGCCAAATGACCTTGCTGCTGACCGCACTGGTCACCAGCGTCTATGGGGTGTTAATTGCCGTTGCGGCCATCGCCACCTGGCTGGGGAAGCGGTGGGGCGAATGGCTGTTGCTGGCTGTGCTGCTCTCCTCGCTGCCGCTGGAGCTGCATGAGATCACAACAGAACCCAGCACCGTGAACCTCGCCTTGACCGGCGTCACGCTGCTGGGCATCTGGATTGTGATTGGGCAGTTACGCCGTTCTCGCCTCAGAGGGGAGTGACGCACACGCGCTTGCGCTCGCGGGTGGCGCGGCGAATGGTTTCAAAGTTGACCACGCCATCCACCAGGGCAAACAGGGTGTCATCTTTGCCCTGACCAACGTTCACGCCGGGGAGCACTGAGGTGCCGCGCTGGCGGATCAAGATGGATCCAGCGGTCACTTTTTCACCGCCGTAGCGCTTGACGCCCAGGCGCTTGGCATTCGAATCGCGGCCGTTACGGGTTGAGCCTGTGCCTTTCTTATGAGCCATGAGGTGGAGAGTTAGCGGAGTGGACGTGCAGACAAACGGGGGTTGGATCAGCTCAGCGGCTTACCGCCAACCGTGATGGATTCGACCATGACGCGGGTCAATTCCTGACGGTGACCGTTCTTGCGGCGCGTCTTTTTCTTTTTCTGCATCTTGTACACGATCACCTTAGGGCCGCGGCGATGGGCCAGAACCTTGAGGTTGACCACGGCGTCTTTGACGTAGGGCTGGCCCAAGCTGGCGCCTGCTTTGCCGCTGACCAGCAGCACCTCTTTCAAGCTGACCTTGTCGCCGACTTCTCCCTCGAGGCGATCGAAGTCGTAATAACGGTTGGGCTGCAGCCAGAACTGCTGGCCGGACGCTTCAACGATGGCGTACTGATCGGCGCCGCTGCTGGAGTCAGAGGCCTTGGCCTTGCTCTCTGCGGGCTTGCTGGCCTTGGCCTTGCTGGGGGTTTCGCTCATGGCGTCAGTTGGCGTGGGCAGGCAGACCGCAGGGGTCTTTGGGCCTGGCGCACCACCAATCGAAAGACAAACAATGATCCTGCCTGGTTGCTTTTCCTTCCGTCAAGACTGTTGAGGCAACCCGCGGCTGTTCCAGCGCTCAACGATGGCGGTGACGGAACTCGTAATCGGCGCCCTGGTTCGCAATGAGTTGCTGTTGAAGTCTTGCCGTCAGTGGTTGCGTGAGGCGGACCGTTTTCGGCTTGAGGTGATCCCGCTCAATCCAGAGTCCTTATTTGATGCGCTGCAAGCACGTTGGGAGGATCTTGATGGGGTACTGATCGAGCAGGGCGCCCTCGATCGCCATGGCCTGGATCAGCTCAGAACCCAGGGCATGTTGCTGCCGGCTGTGGTGCTTGGTGATGTCACCGGCGAGGTGGATTACCACGACGCCGAGGTGCATTTGCAGGCTGATCAGCTCGAGCAGCTGCCATACAACTTGGATGCTGCGGTGTTGCGCTTTCTCGAGCGCAGCCAGGCCAAAGGCCGAAGCCCCTCACCGACTGAGTTGCCCCAGGGCAGTGATCAGTGGCGGCTCTCCCAACGGCTGGAAGAGCGCATTGGCTTTTTAGGGGTCTTCTACAAGCGCGATCCCCGCCTGTTCCTGCGCAACCTCCCAGCTGATGAGCGCAGTGAACTGCTGGCGTCGCTCGAGCGCAGCTACCGCGACGTGCTGCTCAGCTATTTCCGCGACCCACCGGCGGCGAACCAAGCCATTGAAAGCTTCGTGAATACGGCGTTCTTCTGTGATTTGGCTATTACTCGTGCGGTGGAGATCCATATGAAGCTGATCGATGGTTGGTCTAAGCAGCTGGCCTTAGAAGGACACAAGAGCGATTTCCTGCAGGACTACCGCCTCGCCCTGCTGGATGTGATGGCTCACTTGTGTGAGATGTATCGGCGCTCGATCCCTCCAGAGAGCGCTGGCACCGGTGTTCGCGCATCGGCTGGCACGGCCCTTGCCCAGCAGGAGGAGTCCCCCTCATGAGCCCTCGCAAGACCTACATCCTCAAGCTGTACGTGGCGGGCAACACGCCCAATTCCATGCGTGCGCTGAAGACCCTGCGGAACATCCTTGAGACCGAATTCCTTGGCGTCTATGCGCTCAAGGTGATTGATGTGCTCAAGCAACCACAGCTGGCTGAGGAAGACAAAATCCTGGCCACACCAACCCTGGCCAAGATCCTGCCGCCCCCGGTACGGCGCATCATTGGCGACCTGTCTGACCGTGAGCGGGTGCTGATTGGTCTGGATCTTTTGTATGAGGAACTCAGTGATGATTCCAATGCTCAGGTCCTTGACGATTTTTCTGAATAGCCTGGGGCTATGACCTCTCCATCGATGCCTGATCCGTCCCCCGAGATGCGTCTGTCGCAGGTCCAGAAGTTGCCAACCGGCATCGAGGGCTTTGACGACGTCTGCAAGGGCGGCCTGCCGATTGGGCGCTCCACCCTGATCAGCGGGACCTCCGGTACGGGTAAAACCGTCTTTTCGCTGCATTTCCTCTACAACGGAATCCAGCACTTTGATGAGCCTGGGATTTTTGTCACGTTTGAGGAATCGCCCCTCGATATCCTCCGCAACGCGGCCAGCTTTGGCTGGGATCTGCAGTCGATGGTGGAGAACGACAAGCTCTTCATTCTTGATGCCTCCCCTGATCCTGAAGGCCAGGATGTTGCCGGTAATTTCGATCTCTCAGGCCTGATTGAGCGCATCAATTACGCCATTCGTAAGTACAAAGCCAAGCGGGTCGCCATTGATTCGATCACCGCTGTCTTTCAGCAGTACGACGCGGTGTCCGTGGTGCGGCGGGAGATCTTCCGCCTGATTGCTCGGCTCAAGGAGATCGGCGTCACCACAGTGATGACGACCGAACGCATCGATGAATACGGCCCGATTGCTCGCTATGGCGTTGAGGAGTTTGTCTCCGACAACGTGGTGATTCTGCGCAACGTGCTGGAGGGTGAACGCCGCCGCCGCACCTGCGAGATTCTCAAGCTGCGCGGCACCACGCACATGAAGGGGGAATTCCCCTTCACCATGGGCCTGCATGGCATCAGCATCTTCCCGCTGGGAGCGATGCAACTGACCCAGAGTTCCTCGAATGTGCGGCTCAGCTCGGGTGTGCCGCGGCTCGATGAGATGTGCGGCGGTGGTTTCTTCAAGGATTCGATCATCCTGGCCACCGGCGCGACGGGCACCGGCAAGACGCTGTTGGTGAGCAAGTTCCTGGAGGACGCTTGCCGCAACAAAGAGCGGGCCATCCTGTTTGCCTACGAAGAGTCCCGTTCGCAGCTGCTGCGCAATGCCACCAGCTGGGGCATCGACTTCGAGCAGATGGAGTCCGATGGACTGCTCAAGATCATCTGCGCCTACCCCGAATCCACTGGACTGGAGGATCACCTTCAGATCATCAAGACCGAGATCAGCCAGTTCAAGCCATCACGCATGGCGATCGATTCCCTCTCGGCCTTGGCCCGGGGCGTGAGCCACAACGCCTTCCGTCAGTTTGTGATTGGCGTGACGGGTTATGCCAAACAGGAAGAGATCGCCGGCTTCTTCACGAACACCTCCGAGGAGTTCATGGGCAGCCACTCGATCACCGACTCCC
>CAJWAH010000047.1 GCA_913020095.1 uncultured Synechococcus sp. | reverse complement strand
AATCCAAAGCCAAGGGCTGGCAACAGCCTGTGCTGCTGCTGCTGCGATTGCTGATTGTTGGCGCTGCCTTAGGGGTGATCACCGGAACAGCGCTCAAGTGGCTGGCCCCGCAGCTCAACACCGACGTGCCGCTGCCGCCAGCCGCTGACACACCACCGGAGCCTGCCGCATTTCTTGGTGCCTTCACCCCCAAGCGGGAAAACCAAGCCCTCAGCCGCCGGCTGGCTGAGATTGCAGCCACCCAGAAAGACTTGAAGGTGGGCGCCTTTGTGTTGGTGCTCGATGACGGCACCTTCGCGCAGCTCCATCCCGATCGGCCGCTATCAGCGGCCAGCTCGATCAAAACACCGATCCTGCTGGTGGCCTTTGAGGCCCTTGATCAGGCCAAGCTCAGCCTCAACGAAGCCCTCAGCCTCAACAAAACCGTGGTGGGAGGCGGCGCCGGCTGGATGGGCAGCCAACCGCTCGGCAGCCAATTCAGCGTTTTTGAAGTGGCCACCGAGATGATTCGCGTCAGCGACAACACGGCCACCAACCTGCTGATCCAACGGCTTGGCGGCAAAGACAGCCTCAACAGCCGTTTCATCGAACTGGGACTCGAGGGCACCGTGATCAACAATTGGCTCCCCGACCTCGAGGGGACCAACACCACCACACCGCGCGATCAAGCCCGCGCGATCGCCTTGGTGGAAACCGGCCAAACCCTGTCGGGACGCAGCCGGGACCTATTTCGCCAAACCCTGGGCACCTCCCGCACCGACACCTTGATTCCGAGGGGCTGGCTGCGGGGAATCGGTGGCGGAGCTGGGGAGGTCAATGCGGCCCTTCTCCAACGAGGTGTTCGCGTCTACAACAAGACAGGAGATATCGGCATCGCCTACGTGGATTCGGCCCTGGTGGAACTCCCCGATGGTCGCCGCGTTGTGGCCTCCTACATGGTGGAAGGCCCGTTTAACGACCCCCGCAGCACCAACATGATTCGTGCTTTGGCTGCTGCTTCTGCTGCTGCTTTGAAGTGATGCGCCGCCTTGTTTTGCCGCTCTTGCTGGGTGGTGCCGTGCTGCTGAGTCCGGTTGCCAGTCGCTCCAGCGCGCCGGAACCAACCCTGCGCGAAGGCCTGGTGCTGCCATTGCCCGGTCAGCTCAACACCGAGCTGATGGTCAATGACAACAACCCTGAGGTGGTGAGCGATTCAGGAATCCTGTTGTCCACCTTTGCTGGCCAAGGCAAAGCTCATCCCGACGCGCACCTGGATGTGCCGCTGAGCGGCAGCTTTGAGCTCTTCAGCCACCACGTCTTTGCCGGCAAAGGCCAAGCGCCCAACAGCACTCTCTGGCTGGCGGTGGTGGTGGGCAACCGCTCCAGTCAACCGGTAACGCTGTCCATTCCCAGCGCCGCCACCCATCTCTCCCAGCCCGATGCGCCCTTTTTGCCGCTGCCGCCGCGGATGGTGCATGACGGCACCAGCGTTTACTCCGGGCCTGGCGGTCGCGCCGCCGGTGATCTGCTGGCCCGGGCTCCACGCACGGCCAAGTTGCCGGAGCGCGTTGAGCTGGCCCCAGGGCAAATCGATGTGCTGACCAGCCTTCCCATCCCTGTGGCAGGACTTGATCCCCTGCTCAATGGCCGCAACCTGCAAGCGCGCTTCAACAGCACAGGCCCCATTTCTCTGGCCACCTTGGCCTTGATCAGCGAGCGCCGCCCCAGCGAGAAGCAGTGGCTGGACTTGCTTCAAAACGGCGAGCTCAGCAGCAAAGAGCATGCCCCCAGCCCCAAAGGGGCGGCGGGCCCGATGATCTATTCCCGGGTCAGCGGCGTGCAGCAGGGAACCCGCTGGAGAGGCGTGTTGACCTCGCCAGGGCGCAGCCACCTGGAGGTGACGACCCAGCCCATCTCATGGCCCATCGCCAGCCTGCAGCGGGGCACCTTCGGGACTGGCCAGGTGCAGTCGGCCCAGCTCACCGACTTCTACCCCGGCACAGCCTGGGAAGCCCACGGCAACTACGGCGTCGCCTACGACCTCAGCTTGCCCCTGCGCAACCCCAGCAGCAGCCCACAAACCCTTGATCTACGGCTGGAATCGCCGCTGAAAAGCAACCGACGCGCCGCTGGCCTGCGCTTCATCGAGCCAGCCCAAGGGCCCATCTTCTGGCGCGGCAACGTGGCGGTGAAAGGAACCGACGCCGGCCGGGGCCGCCACACCGTGCATCTGGTGCTGCGCAAAGGCGATCCAGGGCAGTCGCTCGGCCGGGTGAGCCTGGCACCAGGAGAGCAAAAAACCGTTCAGGTGCAGCTGATCGTGCCGGCTGACATCACACCGGTTCAGGTGCTGACAGTGGCGCCTGTGAAACAATCCGACTCCTGACCGAGATCCTTGATCTGCCCGTGAGCCAAGCCTTCCAAAGCCGGGTATTCCCTTTCACCGCCATCGTTGGGCAGGCGGAGATGAAGCTGGCTCTGCTGTTGAACGTGATCGATCCGCGCATTGGCGGCGTGATGATCATGGGAGACCGGGGCACCGGCAAATCCACCACCATTCGGGCGCTCGCTGATCTCCTGCCCGAGATCCCAGTGGTGGCTGGCGATCCCTACAACAGCTCCCCCAACGACCCCGATCTGCAGAGCAGCGAGGTGCGCGAACGGCTGCAGCGGGGCGAAAGCATCAGCGAAGGCCGCTGCCAGGTGCCAATGGTGGACCTGCCCCTGGGCGCCACCGAAGACCGCCTCTGCGGCACGATCGACATTGAAAAAGCCCTCAGTGAAGGGGTGCGCGCCTTTGAGCCAGGCCTACTGGCGAAAGCCAACCGCGGCCTGCTCTACGTCGATGAGGTGAACCTGCTCGACGACCATCTGGTCGACGTGCTGCTCGATTCCGCCGCCTCGGGCTGGAACACCGTGGAGCGCGAAGGCGTGAGCGTTCGCCACCCCGCCCGTTTTGTGCTGATTGGATCCGGCAACCCGGAAGAGGGCGAATTGCGTCCCCAGCTGCTCGACCGTTTCGGCATGAGCGTGGAGGTGCGCACGGTCCGTGATCCCGAGCAACGGGTGCAAGTGGTGGATCAACGCGGCCAATTCGACACCGACCCGGTCAGTTTCCTGACGCAATTCCAAGGGCAACAGCAGAGCCTGCAAGAAAAGGTGGTGGCAGCCCAGGAGCGCCTCGGCAGCGTGGAGATGGACCCCGACCTGCGCCTGAAGATCTCTGAGGTGTGCGGCCAACTGGAGGTCGATGGCCTGCGCGGCGACATCGTCACCAACCGAGCCGCCCGAGCCCTGGCCGCCTTTGAAGGGCGCACCGAGGTCAACGATGACGACGTTGCCCGTGTGATGGCCTGCTGCTTGCGCCACAGGCTGCGCAAGGACCCGCTTGAACAGGTGGACTCCGGCGATCGGGTGATCAAGGTGTTTTGCCAGGTGTTCGGTCTCAACCCCGACGACCGCGATGCCTTCCAACTAGCTCTGGCTGCCTAAGTGCGGATCCTGGGCCTCGACCCTGGGCTGGCCCGGGTGGGATACGGGGTCTTGGAGGTTGATGAGCAGCGGCGCAATCAGCCAGAGATGGTCGACTGCGGAATCATCAGCACCGATGCGGGCCGCGGGGAAGGCGAACGCATGGTGGAAATTGCACGCGACCTGCGGCAGCTATTGCGGCTCCACCGGCCTGATTTGGCCGCCGTCGAGAAGTTTTTCTTCTACCGCTCCAGCAACACCATCGCCGTGGTGCAGGCCCGCGGGGTGCTGATCATGACCCTGGCCCGCTTCCAAATCCCAACGGTGGAGTACCCACCGATGCAGATCAAATTGGCCTTGGCCGGCTCGGGCCATGCCGACAAAGGGGAGGTGCAGGACGCCGTGATGCGGAGCTACGGCTCAATGAGCGCCCCAAACCCGACGATGCCGCTGACGCCCTGGCCGTGGGTCTGACCGCCTGGTTCCAGCGATGAACAAGCCGCAAGCCAGGCGGCACTGGCGCCAGCAACGTCGCCTGGCCATGGCCACCATCGGGCCAGCGCTGACTCATCAGGTGCATGCCTGCCTGGCGGGACTGCATCGCCCCGGTCAGCTGGGACTGTTTTGGCCGCTTGGCAGCGAACCGGACTTGCTCCATCCAGCCCCAACCTGGGAGGGCGGTTTGGCCTTACCGCGCTGCGACACGGGCGGACTGGTGTATGCCAGCTGGCGCATTGATGACCCGTTGTCCGCTGATGGCTGCGGCATCCCAGCCCCGCAAGGACCGCCGCTGAGCGCTGAAGACATCGGCCTCCTGCTGATTCCAGCACTCGCTATTAGCCCAGCAGGCCAAAGACTGGGCAGTGGAGGCGGCTGGTATGACCGCCTACGGGTGCAATCACCCTGGAGAAAGGTCCCCACCCTGGCCGTGTTGCCTGAGTGCTGTTGCGGCATTGACTTTGCTTGCGAACCCTGGGATGTGCCGCTGCAGGGATGGATCAGAGAATCGGGATTGCACTGGTGCCATGTGGCGCAGTGTTAAGCAAGGTTTTGCCAGCTGCTGTCAACGGGTTTTCTTTGACAAGATGATTCCATCGCTCCTCAAATCGGTGTCCACCACTCCCTCCGCCCGCACTCAGCCAGCCAAGACCCTGCAGCGTGGCGAGCGTCCCCAGCAAGCTCTTGAGCTGATGATCGGCTCACTGGTGGGCATGGTGCAGGCCGGCCGCACCGACCAAGCCAGCAGCCGCTGAGGCACTGGCATCACTGCCTTTTAGGTTTTACGTTCGGCCCAATGAGATCGGGTCATGCTTCGAACCTTCAGCTTTACGGCCCTAGCGGCGATCGCTCTGATGAGTCCTGCGCGCGGCTTAGCCCACGCCGTCCAGACCGATGTCAGCAGCTTGCTGCCCAGTGGGTCGATCAATCTGCGCACCAGTTTTTCCAGTGGTGAACCGCTCGCCCATGCCCCAGTGCGGCTGGAGTCCCATGACGGCGACCGCAGCATCGAGCTCGGTGCAACCGATGCTGATGGCCGCTTCACAGGCGAGCTGCCAGCGCTGGATTCCGACGCTTGGGATGTGGTGATTGATGGCGGCATCGGCCACCGCGACTACCTCGGCCTCGATGAACGTTGGCCATCCAGCGAGGCACTGATGGGCTGGCTCCGCAACGGCGGCCTGCTGGGCGCCACACTGGCCTTAACCGGTATCAGCCTTCGCCATGGCCAGCGGCAGCGCCGCCCTTGACACGATCGTTGCCAAATTAAAGGGCAGCAGCGATCCCAAACGCCGTTACGAGTACGTGCTTTGGCTTGCCAAAAAACTGCCTGCACCTCCGGCTGACCTGACCAGCGACAGCAACCGGGTGCGGGGTTGCGTGTCTCAGGTGTTTGTGCAGCCCGTCGTCGATGGTGCGGTGTTGCACTGGCAGGGGGATTCCGATGCCCAAATCACCAAAGGCTTGCTGGCCCTGCTGATCCAAGGCCTCGATGGCCTCACCCCACAGCAAGTGATGGCTGTGGATCCTGGCTTCATCGCCGAAACTGGTCTAGCCGCCAGCCTCACGCCCTCAAGGGCCAATGGCTTTCTGAACATCCTGCGGCACATGCAAGCGCAAGCCGCTGCTTTGGCCGGTGAAGGCTGATTTCTAGGATCAGTGTTTAGTCGTTCGGCCTGATGCCCATCGGAATTGGTCTGCTTGGCCTTGGCACCGTTGGAGCCGGCGTGGCTGAGATCCTGCTCTCACCGCAAGGGCGGCACCCCCTGGTGGCTGATCTGGAGCTGCGGCAGGTGGCTGTGCGTGATCTCAATCGCCCGCGACCAATCCCGCTGAGCAACAGCCTGCTCACCACCGATCCTGCCGCCGTGGTGGCCAATCCCGATGTGGATTTGGTGGTGGAAGTGATGGGCGGTCTGGAGCCAGCCCGCAGCTTGATCCTGGCGGCCATCGAAGCCGGCAAAGCCGTGGTGACCGCCAACAAGGCCGTGATTGCTCGCCACGGCGCTGAAATCGCCTCCGCCGCCGCCGAAAAGGGGGTGTATGTACTGATGGAGGCGGCCGTCGGGGGCGGCATCCCGATCTTGGAACCGCTCAAACAATCCCTTGGCGCCAACCGCATCGAGCGGGTCAGCGGGATCATCAACGGCACCACCAATTACATCCTCACCCGCATGTCGGAGGAGGGCGCCAGCTACGGCGACGTATTAGCCGATGCTCAAGCCCTGGGCTACGCCGAAGCCGACCCTGCCGCCGATGTGGAAGGCGGGGATGCGGCCGACAAGATCGCCATCCTCACCGGACTGGCCTTCGGCGGCCTGGTGGACCGTGAAGCCATCCCCACCGAAGGGATCAACACCCTGCAAACGCGCGACATCGATTACGCCAAAGAGCTGGGCTTTGTGGTCAAGCTGCTGGCGATTGCCGAACGCCATGGCAGTGACCCCGATGGCAGCGAAGTGGTGGATGTGCGAGTGCATCCCACCTTGGTGCCCAAGGAGCACCCCCTGGCCGGGGTGAACGGCGTCAACAACGCAATCGTGGTGGAAGGCGAACCCGTCGGGCGGGTGATGTTCTACGGACCTGGGGCGGGCGCTGGCCCCACCGCCAGTGCCGTGGTTGCCGACATCTTGAACATCGCAGCGATTCGCCAGGTGGGAGCTGGCGGCTCTCAGGATGCCCTCGATCCCCTGCTGGCAGCCAGCAGCTGGCGCAACTGCCGTCTGGTGGATCAAGGCAGCACCTGCCACCGCAACTACGTGCGCTTCCAAGCGGCTGATCGCCCTGGGGTGATTGGCCACATCGGCAGCTGCTTTGGTTCAGCGGGCGTCAGCCTGCAATCGATTGTCCAATTTGAAACCGAAGGCAGCGGGGCTGAAATTGTTGTGGTGACCCACGCCGTTGAAGAAAGCCTGTTCCAGCAAGCGTTAAGCGCGATTTTGCAGCGACCGGAAGTGGAGGATGTGCGCTGCTGCCTGCGCACGCTTTAAACGAAAGAAAACCTGAAGCTTTAGGTTGTTGTTGTGGTCGTTCGCTGATCCATCGGGCCGCCGGTTCACCCTGAACTTGCCTTCGATGCAGCGTGCGGAACCATGCCAACAATCGCGTCGGTTTCATGCGCGTGCATCAAGGGGACTGCATCCGTCTCCTCAGCGACAAGGACGTCTATCAGGTGATCGCCATCGACGATCACCACGACCGTTGTTGGGTGCGCCGTTGGCCCTTGCAACGCCATGGCTCTCCGGTCTTTGAGGTGTCCCTGAGCAGCGTGGAAAGCCCTGGACAACCCATGCCGGCCGCATAAGTTCTTGCTGCTGGCAAGAGCGAATTTGAAGCACCGGGGCAAGCGAGCAGCAGGGCTTTTGTTGGCCAGCCTGATGCTGCTGGCAGGCTGCCGGCCACAGGCAGCAACCGATCAAGCCCCGCTGGTGATCGCGGCCTATGGCTCCATCGACAGCGTCGATCCAGCCCAGGCCACCACGGTGATCGCGCTGCAGCTGATCAGCGCCCTGGGGGATCCGCTTTACGCCATTGATGGGCAAGGCGCGATCCAGCCCAAATTGGCCCGTGCGCTGCCCACACTCAGCGACGACGGACTCACCGCAACCATTCCCCTGAGGCAGGGGGTGCTCTTCCACGACGGCACCCCCTTTGATGCCGACGCCATGGCCTTCAGCCTGCGGCGCTTTCTGGCCATTGGAAAACTCAGCTACGTGGTGGGCGATCGCATCCGGGCGGTTCGGGTGACAGGGCCCTACGAGCTGCAGCTGGACTTGCGCCGCCCCTTTAGCCCCCTGGCCAAGCTGCTGAGCTTCGCCAGCCTCACGCCGATTTCGCCAACGGCCTACGCCAACTACGAAGACGGTTTTCGGCCCAACGCCTTTGTGGGCACGGGGCCCTATCAATTGCGCCTGCAGAGCCCGCAATTGCAACGGCTGGAACCGTTTGCGCAGTACTGGGGCGAGGCCCCTCGCAACGACGGCATCGCCCTGGTGGGCATGAGCACCTCAACAAGCCTCTACGGGGCCATCAGCAGCGGCAATGTCGATGTGTTGCTCTCCACCAGCCTGGAGCCCGAGCAGCAGAGCGCTCTGCATCAACAGGCCAACCAAGGCCGGTTGCGCGAAGGCGCCGGGCCGGCCCTGGGCATCGGCTACATCACGCTGCTAACCGATCGCCCACCGCTGGATAACCAGCAATTGCGCCGTGCGTTGGCCTTCAGCCTCGACCGCGAGCTGCTGACCAAGCGGGTCACCGACAAGCTCCGCCCGCCGCTACGGGGCTTGGTGCCGCCGAAATTGCCAGGGGCTCTGGCGGCCTGGCCGAGAGCCGATGCCAGCCGTGCTCGCCAACTGCTGCAGCAAGAGGGCTACTGCTCAGGCCAGGTGCTACCGCTGCAGCTCACGTACCGCTCCAACGTGCCCACCGACCGCTTGCTGGCCCTGAGCTGGCAGGAGTGGCTGCGTAGCCGGCTAGGAGACTGCGTGCGGCTGGAGCTCACAGGCATGGAATCCACCACCGCCTACCGCCAACTCGGTGATGGGGCCTTCCAGATGATCCTGCTCGATTGGATGGGCGACTATCCCGACGCCGACAACTACCTGACGCCGCTGCTGGGCTGCACACAATCAGAAGGCAATCGCTGCTTGGAGGGCGATAGCGCCTCCGGCGGCAGCTTCTGGACGGCCCCGGGGCTGGAGGAAAAGTTGCGCCTCAGCAATGAGCGCCGCGGCCAAGCCCGCCTGGACTTGCTCGATGCCGTGCAGCGGGAAGCGGCCCATGGGGTTCCCTATCTGCCGATGTGGCAGACCAGACCGAGGGCCTGGGCCCTTAACAGCATCACCGCCCCCCAATTCGATGGCTCAGGGCGTTTGAACTTCGCCAGCCTCAGCCGCCGGTCTTTGCCATGAGCAACAGCAGTTCGCTGGTTCGCTATCTGGGCAGTCGCCTGCTGCTGGCGCCTGTGATGCTGTGGCTGATCGCCTCGCTGGTGTTTCTGCTGCTGCGCGTGGCCCCAGGGGATCCCGTCGACGCGCTGCTGGGCAACCGGGCCAGCGCTGCGGTGCGAGCCGGGTCAGCGGTCAGCGTCGCGCTGGCGTCGTCGCTTGTGGGCGACCTGGTGGAGTGGGTGGTGGCTGCGGGGACCATGGAGCGGTGTGTGACGACGTTCCACAAGCACCCGGTCGTGTCGCCGCGATTCTGCGTCGACATGGACGCGTCTGCGACGACGATGCTGCCCTCCACCGCTTCGCAATCTGGCATCCCCACCCGAGCCAAGGACATGTTCATCGTGCTCGCCATGCTGTGCAAGGGAGGGCAACGTGCATCGGCTGTGGCGTGTGGTGGCGCTGTGGTGTGTGTGTGTGTGTGTGTCGACGTACTGACCACATGGTTGCCTGATGGTGGCGTGCACGTACAGCTTGCTCGCGCGCCGCTGCGTTGCCACCCCGACGGCTCGCCAGTGCGACCCTCGGAGTTCCACCTGAAGGTGTTGTGCCTGCACCTGCTGGTGGAGACATTGGACTTGACCGGAGATGTACGTCGGGCGAGTGGTGTGG
>CAJWAH010000046.1 GCA_913020095.1 uncultured Synechococcus sp. | reverse complement strand
CGCTTGATCACGCGCGTGGCGGATCGCCCAGGCCATGACCGCCGCTACGCCATTGATCCGGCTCGGATCAGCAGTGAATTGGGCTGGCAGCCTCGCCATGACTTCAACGCAGGACTGGCTGCAACAGTGGATTGGTACCTGCAAAACCAGCAGTGGTGCAACTCCGTGCGGCAGCGCGCTGGCTACAGCGGTGAGCGCATTGGCACCCGCGCTTGAAGTGATTGACCGCCGGCAGGGTGGTCATGCATGATCATCCGATCGGCGCTTGAAAAAGCCCCGAGTGCGGATGTAGCTCAGTGGTAGAGCATCTCCTTGCCAAGGAGAGGGTCGAGAGTTCGAATCTCTTCATCCGCTTGATTCTTTAAGCATCAGCGTCTGCCCGTTGCTGCGGCGGAAATCCAGTTGGGTGTAGAAGCCTTCGCCATTGGTGGTCATTAAGTAGATGCGCTCCACCCCTTGAAGGCTGGGATGTTGCAGCAAGGCCTCCACCAGTTGCCGCCCCAAGCCCCGCCCTTGGACGTCTTCTGGGATCACCACATCCCACAGCACAGCCCGAAAGGCGCCATCACTGCTGGCCCTGGCAAAGCCCACCAAGCGTTTGCCGCGCCAGAGGCTGGCCACCGCAGCACTGCCAGCCAACATCCGCCGCAGCTGGGAAATGGAGCGGCCCTGGGCCCAAAAGGCGTGTTGATTGAGCAGCCGCTGCAGCTTGTAAAGCCCGCGGGTGGGACGCAGTCCAGGCCCGAGTCCCAGCAGCCGGAGCCCCGGTGCACCGGGCGCATGCATTAGAAGCCTTGTGCCGTTCATGGCAACATCCTCCAAAGGCCTCTCCAAGTCCTCGTTCTCCCTTCTGTCACTGTCCCATGCTCAAGCTGCTGCTGGGTGACCCCAATGCCCGCAAGCTGAAGCGCTACCAGCCCTTGGTGAGCGACGTCAATTTGCTTGAGGAGGACATCGCGCCCCTCTCGGATGAGGACCTGCGCCGGCGCACCTCGGAATTCCGCCAGCAGCTTGAAAATGCCGGCAGCTTGGAGCGTCAGCGCCCCGTACTCGATCAGTTATTGCCTGAGGCCTTCGCCATCGTGCGCGAAGCCGGCAAGCGTGTGCTCGGCATGCGCCATTTCGATGTGCAGCTGCTGGGCGGGATGGTGCTGCACGACGGCCAAATCGCCGAAATGAAGACCGGGGAAGGCAAGACCCTGGTGGCGACCCTGCCGTCGTATCTCAATGCCCTCACCGGCCGCGGCGTCCATGTGGTGACGGTGAACGACTACCTGGCCCGGCGTGATGCCGAATGGATGGGCCAGGTGCATCGCTTTTTGGGATTAAGCGTGGGCTTGATCCAGCAGGACATGAGTCCGGCGGAGCGCCGCCAGAACTATGGCTGTGATGTCACCTACGCCACCAACAGTGAGCTGGGGTTTGATTACCTCCGCGACAACATGGCCACCGACATCAGCGAGGTGGTGCAGCGCGAGTTTCAGTACTGCGTCATCGACGAAGTCGATTCCATCTTGGTGGATGAAGCCAGGACGCCGCTGATCATTTCCGGTCAGGTGGAACGCCCCCAGGAGAAGTACAACCAGGCGGCAGCGTTGGCATTGCAACTGGATCGTGCTGCCGAGATGAGCAAAGACGGCATCGATCCAGAGGGCGATTACGAAGTTGACGAAAAACAGCGCAGCGTGATCCTCACCGATGAGGGCTATGCCAAGGCGGAATCCATCCTTGGGGTGGAGGATCTCTTCAATGCAGCTGATCCCTGGGCCCACTACGTCACCAACGCTCTGAAGGCCAAGGAGCTGTTCATCAAAGACGTCAACTACATCACCCGCGACAACGAGGTGGTGATCGTCGATGAATTCACTGGTCGCGTGATGCCGGGCCGGCGTTGGAGCGACGGCTTGCACCAGGCGGTGGAGGCCAAAGAGAGCATGCCGATCCAGCCAGAAACCCAAACCCTGGCTTCGATCACCTACCAAAACTTCTTCCTGCTCTACCCCCGTCTGGCTGGCATGACCGGCACAGCCAAAACCGAGGAGGTGGAATTCGAGAAGACCTACAAGCTGGAGGTCACCGTTGTTCCCACCAACCGCACCCGAGCCCGCCGGGACCTGGTGGATCAGGTTTACAAAACCGAATCAGGTAAGTGGCGCGCCGTCGCCCAGGAGACTGCTGAGGTGCACCGCACCGGGCGCCCCGTGTTGGTGGGCACCACCAGTGTTGAGAAAAGTGAGGTGCTCTCAGCGCTGCTGCAGGAAGAGGGCATCCCCCACAACCTGCTCAATGCCAAGCCTGAGAACGTTGAGCGTGAAGCGGAAATCGTTGCCCAGGCCGGCCGCACCGGTGCGGTGACCATCGCCACCAACATGGCGGGCCGCGGCACCGACATCATTCTCGGTGGAAATACCGACTACATGGCGCGCCTGAAGGTGCGCGAAGCGCTGCTGCCCCGGCTGGTGCGCCCAGAAGACGGTCATCGTCCGCCTGTTCCATTGCAGCGGGAAGCCAGCAGTGGTTTTGCCGCGGCAACTTCGGCGCCCGCTAAGCCCCCGAGTGAGGCCCGCGCCCTCGGACGCCTCTACCCCTGCGAGCTCTCTGCCGACACCGATGCCGCTTTGGCGGATGTGGCCCGTGAGCTCGTCAAGCTGTGGGGCGATCGCACCTTGACGGTGCTGGAGCTGGAAGATCGCATCAGTAGCGCCGCTGAGAAAGCGCCCAGTGAGGATGCGGGAATCATGCAATTGCGTCAGGTGTTGGCGCAGATCCGCGCCGACTACGACGCCGTGATCTCCACGGAGCAGGCCAATGTTCGTGAAACCGGTGGTCTGCATGTGATCGGCACCGAGCGCCATGAATCGCGCCGCGTTGATAACCAGCTGCGGGGCCGTGCTGGCCGCCAAGGCGACCCAGGCAGCACCCGCTTCTTCCTGTCGCTGGAAGACAACCTGCTGCGCATCTTTGGTGGTGACCGCGTGGCTGGCTTGATGAATGCCTTCCGGGTGGAGGAGGACATGCCGATTGAATCCGGCATGCTCACCCGCTCGTTGGAGGGAGCCCAGAAAAAGGTTGAGACGTACTACTACGACATGCGCAAGCAGGTCTTCGAGTACGACGAGGTGATGAACAACCAACGGCGCGCTGTGTACGTCGAACGCCGCCGCGTGTTGGAAGGCCGTGATCTCAAAAAGCAGGTGCTCGGCTACGGCGAGCGCACCATGGACGACATCGTCGAGGCCTACGTCAATCCGGAACTACCGCCGGAGGAATGGGATCTCAGCCACCTGACCAACAAGGTCAAGGAATTCGTCTACCTGCTGCAGGACTTGGAGCCCCAGCAGCTGGCTGGCCTATCGATGGAGGAGCTCAAGGCCTTCCTGCATGAGCAGCTGCGCATCGCTTACGACCTCAAAGAAGCGGAGATTGAGCAGCTCAAGCCTGGCTTGATGCGGGAAGCCGAGCGCTTCTTCATCCTTCAGCAGATCGACAGCCTCTGGCGTGAGCACCTGCAGAGCATGGATGCCCTCAGGGAATCGGTGGGCCTGCGCGGCTACGGCCAGAAAGACCCCCTGATCGAATACAAGAACGAGGGCTACGACATGTTCCTGGAGATGATGACCCAGGTGCGCCGCAACGTGATCTATTCGATGTTCATGTTCCAGCCCCAGCCTGCGCCGGCGCAGGAAGACGAAGCGGTGGTCTGAGCCTGGGGCTCAGATCCCGCTGCCTTCGAGGAACTCAAGAATCTCCCGGTCCCGCAGGCTTTGCGCTTGAGCGGCGGGAGCTTGGCCGGCGCGGGCCAGGGCGTTTTCCAGCGCGTCGATCCGCTCCATCAGGTTGCGGATCACTTGGGCTTCCGCATCAGGCAGCTGGGAGTGGGCCAGGGGGTTGATGCGCACGCCGGATTGATGAATCACGCGCCCGGGAACCCCCACCACGGTGCAGTCGGCATCGACATCGCGCAGCAGCACCGAACCAGCGCCGATGCGGGTGTTGGCTCCAACGGAGATGCCGCCCAGCACCTTGGCGCCAGCCCCCACAACAACGTTTTCGCCCAGCACCGGGTGGCGTTGTCCGCTCTGCTTACCCGTCCCGCCCAAGGTGACGCCTTGGTAGAGCAAGCAGCGGTTGCCCACCACGGCGGTTTCGCCAATCACCACGCCCATGCCGTGGTCGATGAAGACGCCTTGGCCAATGCGCGCACCGGGATGGATTTCAACGCCGGTGACCAGTCGTCCCAGCTGGGACATCAGCCTGGGGATCAGCGGCAGGCCTGCCCTCCAGAGGCGATGGCTGAGCCGGTGCAAGCACAGGGCATGCAGCCCCGGGTAGCAGAGCAGGATCTCCAGCACGCCCCGGGCAGCGGGATCGCGGTCGCGAATGATGGCGATGTCCGCGCGCAGGCTGTGCAGCATCCTCAGGGGCTGGGGGCGTTGGCGCTGCTATCGAGGCCGATCTCCTTGCAGAGCATGTCGATCGTGCTGGCCCCGAGATAACTCTGGGCGCAGTGCACCTGCGGCAGACGCATCAGTTGCGAGCGATTTTGCCGCAAGGTCTGCTCCACCAGCGGCAGGCTGGGACGGTCGCAGAGCACATGACTGGCTGCGCGGCAGAGGGCCAGCAAACGGCTGCCCACATCCGGTGAGGCGGTCATCACCAGCAGCTCCTGGCCTCGCATCGAGTGCAGGATCACCTCAGCAGCCCGCAGGATGCCTGGGCTGATGCTCACCAGGCCAACACAACTGCCGGCGCGCAATTCCTTGAGCATGGCCAGCTCGTGGCGGAAGTCGTTGAGGTCAACGGCCACCGCACGCACGCCGTGTTGTTTGGCCAGCTCCTCAACGGGTTGCAGGAAATAGCGGCTGGTGACGACGGTGCCGTTGTTGGAGCTCTCCAGCACGGCTTCCAGTTCTTCGAGGGGCACCACCTCCACCGGCACCTCAAGTTTGGGGGTGAGTTCTTCGGCGATCAGCAGCGAGGCGCCCAGGTCCTCGCGCGGGGTGCTCACCAAAACGCGGGCGCCGCAGCGCAGGCGCCAGTCGATTTCACGGGTGAGCAGTTCACGGGCCTGCTGCAGCGTGCAGCCGGCATTGAGCAGTCCATCGATGCTGCGGCGCACTTCCTGATCAATGTCAGGCCGGATGCGATGGCGCGGGCCGCTGGGAGCTTTAACTTCCCGGGGTTTTTGCTGGTCGCGCACATAGATGCCCGAGCCGGCCATGGCCTCGACCACACCATCGTTTTCCAGCTGGCGGTAGACCTTGCTGATGGTGTTGCGGTGCAGGCCCGTTTGCATCGCCAGTTGGCGGGTGCTGGGCAGCCGGTGACCCGGTGGAAAGTGACGCGCCGCGATCGCGAAACAGATCTGGTTGTAGAGCTGGGTCGACGCGGGAATGTCGCTCTCCTGTTGGATATGAAAACGCACGCCTGGGGTGTGACAGCAGATCGACCGTGCCACCGTAGTGGCACATGCCCCGCGTGACAATTCCTGGCGTGTCCTCTGTGTGGGCTTGGCCATGGCTTGGTTAACGATTTCCGGCTCCCAGGTCCCGCTGCGCTGTTGGTTTGAGCGTTCACCGCAGCCCCGCAGCCTGGTTCTCGTGTTGCCTGAGGTGTTTGGGATCAACAGCTGGTTGCGTGATGTGGCAAGCCAGCTGGTGGCAGCTGGCCATGGGGTGCTGGTCATGCCCCTGTTCGCGCGCACAGCCCCTGCGCTGGATGTGGGATACGACGCAGCCGGCTTAGCCGAAGGACGTCAGCACCGCGATGCGGTCACCGCAGCTGGATTCCAGAGCGATGTGGATGCGGTGATGCGCTGGTTGGCGCAACAGCCTGAGCTGGCTCACCTGCCCCTGGCGGGTTTGGGGTTCTGCTTTGGGGGGCATTTGGCCTGGCACCTGGCCGCGCGGCCTGAGCTCAAGGCCACCGCGAGCTTCTATGGCGCCCGAGTGTCGACCTTCTCTCCTGGAGGCGGTCCGCCCACCCTGCAGCTGGCAGCAGAGATTCCTGGGCGCTTGCTCGTTTGGTTGGGGGCGGATGATCCCTTGATGCCAGCGGATGAGCAGCAGGCGATCTGCACAGCTCTTCAAGCCGCTGATCCATCAGCTGAGCGTCTGCAGTGCCGCATCGCCCCTGCTGCGGGTCATGGCTTCATGTGTTCGCAGCGCTCTGATTTCCAGCCAGAAGCTGCCGAGCAGGGCTGGCAAAGCCTGCTGGAGCTGTTGGATCAAGTCGCCGAGGCCGAGGCTTAATTCGCGGCTGCAGGGGCAGCTGTTTTGCCTGGGGGCTTGGCAATCGGCAGCGTGCGCTCAGCCTTGGTGGCTTGCTCGGGCTTGTCCTTTTGCAGCGGCGTTTTGCGGGGTCCCAAAAACATGATCATGTTGCGGCCTTCCCGCTTGGGGGGCTGCTGCACTTCGGCCGATTCCTCGAGGTCTTTGGCCATGCGCATCAGCAATTTTTCAGCCAAGGCGGTGTGCTGAATTTCCCGGCCGCGGAAGATCACGGTGCACTTCACCTTGTCGCCAGCCTTGAGGAAACGAACCGCTTGACCGATGCGCACTTGGTAGTCGTGGGCATCGATTTTGTAGCGCATCTTGACCTCTTTAACTTCGGTCTGGTGCGACTTTTTCTTGGCTTCTTTGGCCTTCTTTTCCTGCTCGAATTTGAACTTGCCGTAGTCCATGATCCGGCAAACGGGCGGATCAGCTTTTTCGCTCACCAGCACCAGATCCAGTTCCCTCTCCTTGGCCACATCAAGGGCTTCGTCCCTGGAGATCACACCGAGCTGGGTGCCATCGGCATCAACGACCCGCAGCTTGGGGTAATTAATTCGATCGTTGATATTGGGAAGTTCCCGAACCGGCGCGCGGCGATCAAAGCGAGGACGTGGAGCCATTCAGTCGGGTTGGGGGGCGTTCAGCAAGGAACGAGAGACTCTTCAGCCTAAGACCTGGCCGCTGCAATGGCTTCCAATGCTTCTTCAAGTGCGGATTCCGGGTTTAACCACAGGGGCTGATGGCGGTTGCGGAACCAGGTGCGTTGGCGCTTGGCAAACAGCCAGGTGCGCCGGCTGGTGAGTGCTTGTGCTTCGGACTCGTTGAGCCTGCCGGCGAGCACGGCCAGGGCTTCGCCGTAACCAATGGTCTGCAGAAGGGGCAGATCAGCTCCGTAGCGCCTGCTGAGCGTTTCGGTTTCGGCCACGAGGCCCCTGGCATAGAGGGCGGTTGTGCGCTGCTCAATGCGCTCTTTGAGGTCGCTGGGATTGAGCCCCAGCTCCAGCACCCGGCAGGCCGGCGGGCAGCGCCCCTGTTGGCTGGAGATGGTTTGGCCGGTTCCGTAGAGCACCTCTAAGGCCCTTTGGGTGCGGACGGGATCGTTGGGCTGGATCTTGGCGGCGGCTTGCGGGTCCGCCTGGCGCAGTAGCTGATGGCAACAGGTCTGCCCCAGTTGCTGCAGTTGCTGACGCAGGCCCGGTTGCGGCGGCAGGGCGGGGGGCTGCAGCCCTTGGCTCAGGGCTTGCAAATACAGCCCGCTGCCTCCCACCAGCAAAGCGGGCCGCCCCCGCTGTTGCTCTTGCTCGATCAGCGGCTGGGCATGGGCGCAGAACTGCTGCAGGTTGATGGGCTGATCAGGGGTGCTCAGGTTCAACAGCTCGTGGGGGGCTTGCTGCTGCTCTTCGCGCGTTGGTTTGGCTGTGCCGATGTCCATGCCCGCATAGAGCTGGCGCGAATCAATCGAGAGAACCCGGCAATCGAGCTGTTGGGCCAGGGCAATGCCAAGGCTGGTCTTGCCGCTGGCGGTGGGGCCCAAAACCAGCACCATTAATGGGGTCATTGCATCCCCTGCCTGAATTCACCCGGAGACAGCTCCAGGACCGCCCATGGCAGCCGGTGGTAGTCTGAGATGTCATCGGAAGTGTCTGGCAGACCTTTGCTTCTGCACAGGGCTATCCGACGGTTATCAGCATGAGCGAAGCCACCAGCCCCTCGTCCTCGCAGGTTCAGGCCGCCTACGGCGCCGAGCAGATCCAGGTTCTGGAGGGTCTTGAACCGGTGCGGAAACGCCCGGGCATGTACATCGGCAGTACAGGGCCCCGCGGTTTGCACCATCTCGTCTACGAGGTGGTGGATAACTCGGTGGATGAAGCCCTGGCCGGGCACTGCAACACCATTGATGTCTGCCTCAGGGCCGATGGCTCCTGCAGCGTGGCCGACAACGGGCGCGGCATCCCCACCGATGTGCACCCCCGCACGGGGAAGAGCGCTCTTGAGACCGTGCTCACCGTGCTGCACGCCGGCGGCAAGTTCGGCTCTGGTGGTTACAAGGTCTCCGGCGGCTTGCACGGCGTCGGCGTCTCGGTGGTCAATGCCCTGAGTGAATGGGTCGAGGTCACCGTTCACCGTCAGGACAAAGTTCATAAGCAGCGCTTTGAGCGCGGTGCTCCCATTGGCAGCTTGGCCTCAGAAGCCGGCGAGAAAGGCCGCACCGGCACCTCGGTTTGCTTCAAGCCCGACATTGAGATTTTCACTGGCGGGATCAGCTTTGATTACGCCACCCTCTCGGGGCGTTTGCGGGAATTGGCCTACCTCAATGGTGGGGTCAAGATCGTCTTCCGCGACGAGCGCCCTGAAGCGGCTGGCGAGGATGGCCAGCCCCACGAAGAGATCTACTTCTATGAAGGTGGCATTCGTGAGTACGTCAACTACATGAATGCGGAGAAGGATCCCCTTCACCCCGACATTATTTACGTCAACTCTGAGAAAGACGGCGTTCAAGTGGAAGCCGCCTTGCAGTGGTGTGTGGATGCCTATTCCGACAGCATCCTTGGCTTTGCCAACAACATCCGCACCGTTGATGGCGGCACTCACATTGAAGGCCTCAAAACCGTTCTCACCCGCACCCTCAACACCTTTGCCCGCAAGCGCGGCAAGCGCAAAGACAGCGACGGGAACCTCGCTGGCGAAAACATCCGTGAGGGTCTGACGGCTGTGCTATCGGTGAAAGTCCCCGATCCGGAATTTGAAGGCCAGACCAAAACCAAACTTGGCAACACGGAGGTGCGCGGCATCGTCGACACCGTTGTTGGCGAAGCGCTCAGTGAATATCTCGAGTTCCATCCCCAGGTCATTGATCTGATCCTGGAGAAGGCCATTCAGGCCTTCAATGCGGCTGAAGCCGCCCGACGCGCCCGTGAATTGGTGCGCCGCAAGAGCGTGCTGGAAAGTTCAACCCTGCCCGGCAAGCTCGCTGATTGCAGCTCCCGTGATCCCGCCGAATCGGAGATCTACATCGTTGAGGGAGATTCCGCTGGTGGATCGGCCAAACAGGGCCGCGATCGCCGCAATCAGGCCATCCTTCCGCTGCGCGGCAAGATTCTCAACATTGAGAAGACCGATGACGCCAAGATCTACAAAAACACAGAGATTCAGGCCCTGATTACGGCCCTTGGTTTAGGCATCAAAGGCGAAGAGTTTGACGTCAGCAATCTTCGTTATCACCGCATCGTGATCATGACCGATGCTGATGTTGATGGTGCTCACATCCGCACCTTGATCCTCACG
>CAJWAH010000045.1 GCA_913020095.1 uncultured Synechococcus sp. | reverse complement strand
TCGGCACCGGCAACTACAACTCGAAAACGTCACGGTTGTACACCGATCTCGGTCTGCTGAGTGCCAGGCCTGAATTGGGGCAAGACCTGGTGGAGTTGTTCAACTACCTCACCGGTTTCTCCAAACAGCAAACGTTCCGCAAACTGCTGGTCGCACCCGTGAGCCTGCGCTCCGGCATGGAGGCTCTGATCCGCCGCGAAATCGACCATGCCAAGGCAGGCCGCGGCGGCCACATCATCGCCAAGATGAATTCCCTGGTGGATCCGCGGATCATTGCTCTGCTCTATGAAGCCTCCCAAGCCGGAGTGCAGATTGAGCTGATCATTCGCGGCATCTGCAGCCTCAGGCCAGGCCTTCCCGGCCAAAGCGAGAGCGTGCGGGTGGTGAGCATCATTGGCCGCTTCCTCGAGCACTCACGCGTCTTTTGGTTCGGCAACGGCGGGCAAGCCGAGGTGTTCATTGGCAGCGCCGATTGGATGGGCCGCAACCTCGATCGGCGCGTTGAAGCCGTGACACCCATTGATGATCCGGTGCTGCGCAGCCAACTCGAAACTCTTCTGCAGACCTATCTGCAAGACAACCGAGGGGCCTGGGACATGGGCAGCGACGGTCAGTTCACACAGCGGCAACCACAAGAGGAAGAACGCAACTCACAACTGGAGCTCATGGACACATGGCGCTCCGTACAGGGCCAAGGTCACTAAAACTGTGGCTATCCACACACATTGCAAGCAATTTGACATCAAAACCAAAGAGTTTTGAAGCTTTAGAGACAAAGCATCAAAAGGGCATCAATGCATTAATTACTTAGCGATCAGAAACGCTGATCGAGTTGCTTTCTGGAAATCCAGATTGTCTTCCTAATAGCACCATTTAAGTGGCCGAAGCAGTGCTATGTTCTGGCCAAATTAAATTCGGAGACCAGGGTGATGGGGACACCACTGGAGCACCGATCTGAGGCGCCTAAGCCTCGGAATCGCAGTGCCTCGCGTTCATCTAATCGCGGCTCAGGCCGCCTTAGTACTGATTCCATTGGCTGGTATCTCAGCAATATCGGCCGAGTGCCGCTGCTGACCGCCGCAGAAGAAATTGAGCTGGCCCACCAGGTCCAGCAGATGAAGCAACTCAGCGAAATTTCGGCTGAGGAGCGCACTCCCAAGCAGCGCCAGCAGGTGCGCATGGGCTGCCGCGCCCGTGACCGCATGATGGCCGCCAACCTGCGCCTGGTGGTCAGCGTCGCCAAGAAGTATCAAAACCAAGGTCTGGAGCTTCTGGACTTAGTGCAAGAGGGGGCCATCGGTCTCGAGCGCGCGGTCGACAAGTTCGACCCAGCCATGGGCTACAAGTTTTCGACCTACGCCTACTGGTGGATCCGCCAGGGCATGACGCGCGCCATTGATAACAGCGCCCGCACCATTCGCCTGCCGATTCACATCAGCGAAAAACTCTCCAAGATGCGCCGCATCACACGGGAGCTCACCCACCGCTTTGGGCGTCAACCCAACCGCTTGGAACTTGCCCATGCCATGGGCATGGAGCCCGATGAACTGGAGGAGCTCCTAAGCCAGAGCGCCCCTTGCGCATCCCTCGATGCCCACGCCCGCGGCGAGGAAGACCGCAGCACCTTGGGTGAACTGATCCCAGATCCGTCCTGCAACGACTCCATGGAAAGCATGGATCGGCGCATCCAAAAAGAACACCTGGGCACCTGGATCACCCAGCTCAACGAGCGGGAACAAAAAATCCTGAAATTGCGCTTTGGCCTCGAAGGCGCTGAACCACAAACGCTGGCGGAAATTGGTCGCCAGATCAACGTGTCCCGCGAGCGGGTGCGGCAACTGGAAGCCAAAGCCATCCTCAAGCTCAGACTGATCACCAACCAGCAACAGGCCGCCTGAGTTGAGCGCTGCCGCCAACCTGCTTTGGGTCGCCCTCTGGCTGGCGTTGGTCCTGGTTGCGGCAAAAACCGCACGGCGGATTTGGCCACTGCAAAAAGAGCTCAGCCGCAAGCTGGTGCACATCGGTGCTGGCCTGGCGGTGCCGCTGGCCTGGACTCTGCAAATTCCGCGGCAGTGGGCCCTACCCGCCGCTGGCCTGGCCACGCTGATCGCCCTGATCAATCACCGCTTCCGGCTGGTGCCAGAAGTGGAAGATGTTGGCCGGCGCAGCATCGGCACCATCGCCTACGGGCTCTCCATCACCTTGCTGGTGTGGTTTTGGTGGCCGCAACGGGCTGATCTGGTCAGCGCTTGTGTGCTGGTGATGGTGCTCGGTGATGGAGCCGCCGGCTTGCTGGGCTCTTCGTTCTCATCACCCCGTTGGCAGGTGATGGGTCAAACCAAATCGCTGATCGGAACCAGCGTGATGGCCGTCGTCAGCTTGCTGGTGCTGGGCTTGCTGCTGCGTGATCTCAGCTGGCCAACCCTGATCGCCCTCAGCGCGGCAGCCACCTTGCTGGAGCAAATCAGCTGGGGAGGCCTCGACAACTTCAGCGTGCCCATGGGCGTGGCCGCCATGGCCTACTGGCTTGGGGCCTAGGCCTCAAACATCTTTTCGCAGCGCAACTGCCAATCCTGAGGCGTTCCCAAACCAGCCACCAGCAATCGGTCGGCAGGCGCCTGACCCAAGATCCGCTGCCACTGGGCAATCAGCTCCTCTTTTTCCAGCCAACCCTTGAGCAGGGCTTGATGCACGAGCTGCTGATCCCAACAGCGCTGCTCGGCAGCTTGTTGGCCCCATCCCAGCAGGCGATCGAGCTGACAGGGGCGAAACCCAGCAAACACAGGGCCCGCCGGCTGACCCTGCTCCAAACGAAACAAATTCAGCGAATCGCTGATGCCAAAAAACTGCAACAACAGGGCCATGACGGAAGGCCTCCTGGAGAGCTGTTTGAGATTAAGCAGAGAAAAACGAGAGACCGTGACTGTCGCTACAAGCCGTCAAAGACCTAGGCCACCGGAACCGGAACCGCCGCCGCCAACTGCTCGAGCAATTGCTCGGTGGTGGTGAGATCGATGCAGGCATCGGTGATGCTCTGGCCATAGGCCAGCTGACTGAGATCAGCGGGCAGTTTTTGATTGCCCTCCACCAGATTGCTTTCGAGCATCACGCCCAGAACAGACGTGGAGCCCTGGCGCACCTGATCCGCCACGGCTGTCAGCACCTCACCTTGGCGCCGGTAATCCTTGTTGGAGTTGCCGTGGCTGCAATCCACCATCACCCGATCGGGCAACGCCGCGGCCTTGAGTTCAGCGGCCACCGAAGCGATGGCTTCCGCATGGAAGTTGGTTTGGCCGCCACCACCGCGCAACACCAGATGGCCATCGGGATTACCGGTGGTGGACACGATCGAAGCGTGCCCCTGACGGTTAATCCCCAGGAAATGATGGGGCCGAGCGGCGGCCTGCATGGCATTGATCGCCACGGTCACCCCGCCATCGGTGCCGTTCTTGAAACCAATGGGCATCGACAAACCCGAGGCCATCTCACGGTGGGTTTGGCTTTCGGTGGTGCGGGCACCAATGGCCGTCCAGCTGACCAAATCAGCGATGTATTGAGGAACGATTGGATCCAGCAATTCCGTGGCCGCCGGCAGGCCCCGCTCAGCCAGTTGCAGCAGCAGCGAACGGGCCCGGCGCAAGCCGCTGTTGATGTCGTAGCTGCCATCGAGATGGGGGTCATTAATCAGACCCTTCCAACCCACCGTGGTGCGGGGCTTCTCGAAGTACACCCGCATCACGATCTCAAGGCTGTCCTTGAGACGCTCACGAATCAAAGCCAGCGCCCCGGCATATTCCTCAGCAGCAGCCACATCGTGAACCGAGCAGGGGCCCACGATCACAAGCAAGCGCGGATCCTCGCCACGAAGAATGCGCTGAATTCGCTGACGGGTCTGGCGCACCGTTTCACTGGCCCGATCCGACAACGGCAGATCGCTGTGCAGGATGGCCGGTGCCACCAACGGGCGGGTCTCCACCACATGCAGATCGGAGGTGGGGAGCATCGGGCAAGACCTAGGCATCGCTCAGCCTAAGATCCGCCGCCATCCCGGCAAATCAGACAATGGTTTGCTGAGTTTGTCGCTGACGCCGTACCGATGAGCCTTACCCCTGACGCGTTCCTGCCGGCTTACCGCGCCGCCGCCGCTGAGCGAGAAGGCCTCGGTGTGCCCCCCTTGGCCCTCGACGCTGAGCAGACCAAAGCCCTCACAGAACTGCTGGAAACACCTCCCACTGGGGAGGAGCAGACGCTGCTGCATCTGCTCAGTGAACGCATTCCACCGGGTGTGGATGAGGCGGCCTACGTCAAAGCCGACTGGCTCAGTGCCGTGGCCGAAGGCCGGCGCAGCAGCCCCTTGGTGAGCCCGCTGGAGGCCACCCGGCTGCTGGCCACGATGATTGGCGGCTACAACGTGGCGGCCCTGATCCGGCTGCTCAGCAACAGCGACAACAGCCTGGCCGCCGCCGCGGCCGAAGGCCTGAGCCGCACCCTGCTGGTTTACGACGCTTACAACGACGTCCTCGAGCTGGCCGCTGGCAACAGCTACGCCAAGCAGGTGATCGATAGCTGGGCAGCAGCGGAGTGGTTCACGGCCAAGCCCGAGCTGCCCGAGTCGATCACCGTCACGGTGTTCAAGGTGGAGGGGGAAACCAACACCGACGATCTCTCCCCTGCCACCCACGCCACCACGCGTCCTGACATCCCGCTGCATGCCACAGCGATGCTCGAGACCCGCATGCCCGGCGGCCTCGAGCAACTCGAAGCCCTCAAAGCCAAAGGCCATCCGGTGGCCTACGTGGGCGATGTGGTGGGCACCGGCAGCTCCCGCAAATCAGCCATCAACTCGGTGCTGTGGCACACCGGCAGCGACATCCCCCATGTGCCCAACAAGCGCAGTGGTGGCGTGATCCTGGGCGGCAAGATCGCCCCGATCTTTTTCACCACAGCAGAAGATTCCGGCGCTCTGCCGATCGAATGCGACGTGACCGGGCTGAACAGCGGTGATGTGATCACCATCCGCCCCCATGCCGGCACGATCGAGCGCGACGGCGAGGTGGTGGCCCGCTTCGATCTCAAGCCCAGCACCATCAGCGATGAGGTGCGCGCAGGCGGCCGCATTCCTTTGATGATCGGCCGGGCCTTGACCGACAAGGTGCGCAGCCAATTGGGCCTGCCGGCCTCCGAGCTGTTTATCCGCCCAACACCGCCAGCCGACAGCGGCAAAGGCTTCACGCTGGCGCAAAAAATGGTGGGCCGCGCCTGCGGACTGCCAGGTGTGCACCCTGGCACCAGCTGCGAGCCATTGATGACCAGCGTTGGCAGCCAAGACACCACCGGGCCGATGACCCGCGATGAGATGAAGGAGCTGGCCTGCCTTGGCTTCTCCGCTGATCTAGTGATGCAGAGCTTCTGCCACACCGCGGCCTATCCCAAGCCGGTGGACCTCAAAACCCACGCCGAGTTGCCCGACTTCATGAGCAACCGCGGCGGTGTGGCCTTGCGCACCGGCGACGGCATCATCCACAGCTGGCTTAACCGCATGCTGCTGCCCGACACCGTGGGCACCGGAGGCGATAGCCACACCCGATTCCCCCTCGGCATCTCCTTCCCTGCAGGCTCCGGTCTGGTGGCCTTTGCCGCAGCCATCGGCGCCATGCCACTCGACATGCCGGAATCGGTGTTGGTGCGCTTCAGCGGAGAACTTCAGCCCGGCGTCACCCTGCGTGATGTGGTGAATGCGATTCCCTATGTGGCGATCGAGAAGGGGCTCTTGACGGTGGAGAAAGCCGGCAAGAAGAACGTCTTCAACGGCCGCATCATGGAGATCGAAGGCTTGCCCGATCTCAAGCTGGAGCAGGCCTTCGAGCTCACCGACGCCACTGCAGAACGCTCCTGCGCCGGCAGCACGATCAAGCTCAGCGTCGACACCGTCAGCGAATACCTGCGCAGCAATGTGGCGCTGCTCAAAAACATGATTGCCCGCGGCTACAGCGATGCCCGCACCCTGGCGCGCCGCATCAAAGCCATGGAGGACTGGCTGGCCAACCCGCAATTGCTGGAAGCCGATGCCGATGCCGACTACGCCGCAGTGATCGACATCGACCTCAACACGATCACCGAGCCGATCGTGGCCTGCCCCAACGACCCCGACAACGTCAAAACCCTCTCCGACGTCGCGGGCGACAAAGTCGATGAGGTGTTCATCGGCTCCTGCATGACCAACATCGGCCATTACAGGGCCGCGGCCACCGTGCTGGAAGGTCAGGGGCAAAACACGGCGCGCCTGTGGGTCTGCCCCCCCACCCGCATGGATGAGGAGACGTTGAAAGCTGAGGGCTACTACGCCACCTTCGAAGCCGCCGGCTCACGCATGGAGATGCCGGGTTGCTCGCTCTGCATGGGCAACCAAGCGCGCGTGGAAGACAACACCACCGTGTTCTCCACCAGCACCCGCAACTTCAACAACCGACTCGGCAATGGCGCCCAGGTTTATCTCGGCAGCGCCGAGTTAGCGGCGGTGTGCGCCCAACTGGGACGCATCCCCAGCCGCGAGGAATACCTGGCTGTGGCCGCTGAGCGGATTGATCCCAACAGCGCTGAGCTCTACCGCTACTTGAACTTCGATCAGGTGCAGGGCTTCGCCGATGAAGGCCGGGTGTTGAGCCAAGCCGAAGAAGAGAAGCTGCTGGCCGAGGCCTAAAGCACCGGCGGCCTGTAGCCGAAGCGTTCGGTGATGAAGCGATCCCGCTGGGCCACCAGCTCAATGCTGGCCTGGTCGTAATAGTCCTGCCAGCGGCTGCGTTTGCCGCGGGATGGATTGCTGCGGCCGCCCCCAAAAATCTGGCTGCGCTGCTCATCGCTAATGGGGATCTGCAAACGCTCCAGCACCATCAGCAGGTCCTGCTCCAAGTGCTCGGTGCGGATCACGTGATCGAGATAGTTGGCGCGGGCGTCAAAGGCGCGCAGGCTCTCGAGATCAGCGATGGAGCGAAAACTGCCGCGGCAGAAGAGATCGAGATAGCGGTAGGTCAGCAGACCCACCCGATCAGCGCAGGCATGCAAGGCCAAGCGCTCGCCGCTGTCCCAACGGCGGGCGGGCTCATGCAGCCAACGCAACCAGGTGCGAAAAGCCTGCACGTCTTGAACATCGCTGTAGAGCCGCTGCCACTCGGCTGGGCGCTGGCGCAGGCTGTGCAGCCAACGCCTGCCGGCATAGATCGGCGCAGCGCGCCAACCCAAACCCCGCACACTGCCGCGCCCGTGGGTGAGGGCTTCCCAGAGCATTCCCTCCTGCTGGCAGCCGTAGGCCCACAGCGAGACGTACCAGGCCCAGGGATTGCGGACGGAACCGAGAAACACCGGCCTGCGATCGAACTCAGCCTGGCTGGGTTTGTTGTGCTTACCCCGCTGCTCCCCGGGAACGACCAAGGCCAAAAGCTTGCCGATGTGGGTGCAGGCCGTCTTGGGCAGCTCCACATAGATCAGGCGATCGGCGATGAACATCCGCAGCCAGACCATCGGCGCAGCAGCCTACCGATCGCAGGGATGATGGGAACACCACAGCCTTCCGCGCCTGAACCAGGAAACGCTGCTGTTTGAACCAGCCCAACCGGCGGCTGGTGCCCTACGCGCTGTGCTGGCCTTCCCCAGCACCTACTCGGTGGGCATCACCAGCCTGGGATACCAGGTGGTTTGGGCCAGCCTGGCCGGCCGCAATGATCTCGATGTGCGGCGCCTGTTCACCGATCAAGGCGACCCGCCCCATCGCCACTGCGATCTGTTTGGCCTCTCCCTGAGCTGGGAGCTCGATGGCCCGGTGCTGCTCGATCTGCTGGAGCAGCAGCGCATCCCGCTGTGGAGCACAGAACGCGGGGATGACGATCCGATCGTGTTTGGCGGTGGGCCGGTGCTGACCGCCAACCCCGAACCCCTGGCCCCCTTCTTCGATGTGGTGCTGCTGGGCGACGGCGAATTACTCCTGCCCGCCTTCATCGACGCCCTGCAAGAGGTGCGCGGGGAGCCGCGGCAACAGCAGCTCAAACGACTCGCCCAAGTGGAGGGGATCTATGTCCCCGGGCTCTATGCCCCGCGCTACGACGCCAGCGGCCAACTGCAGGCGATTGAACCAATCGATAGCGCTGTGCCGGCGCGCATCAGCAAGCAAACCTGGCGCGGCAACACCCTCAGCCACTCCACGGTGATCACCCCAGAGGCCGCCTGGCCTTCGATTCACATGGTGGAAGTGGTGCGCAGCTGCCCGGAGCTCTGCCGCTTCTGCCTGGCCAGCTACCTGACCCTGCCGTTTCGCACCCCCTCCCTTGATGACGGCCTAATTCCTGCGGTGGAGAAGGGCCTTGGCGCCACCAAGCGCCTGGGATTGCTGGGGGCATCAGTGACCCAGCACCCGCAATTCAACGAGCTGCTGCAGTGGCTCAGTCAGCCGCAATTCGACGACACACGCATCAGCGTGAGCTCGGTGCGCGCCGCCACGGTGACGCCGCAATTGGCCGCCAGCTTGGCCAGCCGCGGCAGCAAATCAATCACCATCGCCATCGAGAGCGGCAGCGAACGGCTGCGCCAGGTGGTGAACAAAAAGCTCAGCGAAAGCGAGATTTACGCCGCGGCCCGCTACGCCAAAGAAGGAGGACTCAGTGCCCTGAAGCTCTATGGCATGGCCGGCTTACCGAGCGAAACCGACGACGACATCGAAGCCACAGCATCGCTGCTGCTGGCGCTGAAAAAAGCCACCCCTGGCCTGCGGCTCAGCCTGGGGGTGAGCAGCTTTGTGCCCAAAGCCCACACCCCGTTCCAATGGCAGGGGGTGCGGCCTGAAGCCGAAAAGCGCCTGAAGCTGCTGGCCAAACGGCTCAAACCCAAGGGCATCGATCTGCGGCCCGAGAGCTACGGCTGGAGCGTGATCCAAGCGTTGCTCTCCCGCAGCGACAGGCGCCTAGCACCCGTGATTGCAGCTGTGCGCGGCAAGAGCGACAGCCAGGGCAGCTGGAAGCGGGCCTACAAAGAGCTCAAAGGCGATCTACCGCCTTGGGACGACGTGATTCACAGCTGCTGGAGCAGCGATCGGGTGCTGCCCTGGGAGCACCTGGAGGGCCCACTGCCGAAATCAACCTTGGCTAAGCATCAGGCCGAAGCCCTGACGGACGGGGCCAAGCCGCTGTCCGCAGCCCTGCCAACAGAATCCAGCCCACCACATTGATCTGACCGGAATACAGGGGCAGATCCGTGGCATGCAACAACGCCAAGATCACAAACGCTGTCCACCATCCGCGCTCAAAAGGGTCGGGCCGCGCGCATCTCCTGGGTCGTCGGGCGACGTCCTCGGGGGTGCTCTTGAGCGACGCATCGATGGCGGGCACATTACTGGGCTCATCACGCCCTGGAGCAGCAAAGCTGGTTCTTTGGCCGGGCCGCAGCCCGAATCTCCTTCTTCCTCTCACCAGGGGTCGGCACCGTTGCGCCTTCGACCAGTGTCACCGTGCGAACTCAGCCCTACTGCCGCCGCCGTGCTTGCGGGACGCCTATCCGTGGTCAACGCCGCCGAGCTTACACGCCTCCTTGTTTGAGGAGAGCGATTCCTCTTTGACACCGGTCGCGAAGGGCTGACTCGGGCCGACCTTGGTAAACATCGTCTCCGCATTCGAGGCTTTCGCGGGGATGACCTTGTGCGCGAGGTTCTTCGTCATCTCGTTATACGTAGTCGGCCACTGCCAGTCGGAACCCGTCGGGCATTTCGAGTCGGATGGGATGTACGCCTTATCGCAGCGCTCTTCTGCCCAATTGCCAACCAAAGTGCGCGTGTCGAACGAGTTCGTGCCATAAACGTGCCCCGGGCACATCACGTGCTCAGTGCGCTCCTGGCGCAGGCCATTCACTTGAATCGCAGTGGGGTGGTCTGGGATGTTCGTCGAGAGCGAGCGCTCTAGGCCCGACGACTCTAGGAAGGCGGTTTTGC
>CAJWAH010000044.1 GCA_913020095.1 uncultured Synechococcus sp. | reverse complement strand
CGTTGGTGCCCTTTGCCCCACCGGCGACCGTTCGGCGCGGCCTGCGCCAGGCCCTGGCCTTGCAGGTGTATCCCGATCGCAGCTACAGCGCCTTGCGCCAGGCCATTGCTCTGAGGCATCAGGTGCCGGCCGCTGCGGTGCTGCCCGGCAATGGGGCCGCTGAGTTGTTCACCTGGGCAGCCAGAGATGCTGCTGCCTTGGGGCTCAATCATCTGCCAGCCCCGGGATTTGCCGATTACGAGCGCGCCTTGCGTTGTTGGCAAGGCCGCTGGCAGCACGAGCATCTGCAGCTCCCCCATCAACAAGCAGGCCCACAAGAGCTATCCGCGGCGTTTCAATCGCAGTTGGCCCACTTGCAGGGGCCCCTGTGGCTCACCAATCCCCATAACCCAACCGGTCAGCTCTGGAGCCAGGAGTCGTTGCTGGCGTTGTTGGAGCGCGTGCCGCTTTTGGTCGTTGATGAGGCTTTTTTGCCTCTGGTGCCTGGTGGTGAGCAGCACTCCTTAGTTCAGCTGGCTAGCCAGCACCCTCGCCTGGTGGTGATTCGCAGCCTCACCAAGCTGTTTGGAATCGCTGGGCTGCGCCTGGGCTATGCCATTGCTGAGCCCCAACGTCTGCAGCGCTGGAGCCAGTGGCGCGATCCTTGGCCCGTCAATGGCTTGGCCGCTGCCGCCGGTGAACGGTTGATGGCCGATGCCGCTTGGACCAAAAAGGTGCAGGCCTGGGTCGCGACAGAACGGCCCTGGTTGGCCGATCAATTGGTGCGGCGTGGTTGGCAGGTGAGCCCCAGCAGTTGCAATTTCCTGTTGGTGCAGCGCGGCCACGCGTTGGAGAACTGGCGCCACAGGCTCGAGCAGCAGCACCGCATCTTGGTGCGCGATTGCCGCAGCTTTACTGGCCTCGATGAGCGTTGGTGGCGTCTGGCCCTGCTGGACCGGCGCCGGAACCGGCGATTGTTGCGCGCTCTTGATCAGGTGCAAGCGACCGATCGCGCTTAAGGTCCCTGCCAGAACGTGCCATGGCATGGACCGCTTTCGGGTTGATTTAATCGCTGCCACTCCGAATCCTCAGCGCTGCATTTACGCGGCGATGCACCAGGACTATTCCGAGGGCTATGTGGTGGCCGATCAAGCCCAGTGGCCTGATGAGGCAAGGGCTGGTGAGGTTTGCGTCAAGCGCCTGCTCTCTGGCGAGCGCGGCCATTACGGACCGCTGGAGCATGCGCAGATCGTTTTGAACGTGGGTTGGTTCCCCCATTCGGTGATGCAACAGGCCCGCACCCACCGGGTCGGCGTCAGCTTTGATGTGCAATCGATGCGCTACACCGGCGATCGGATCTGCCGTGCCGCCAAAGGTGAGCTGGATCTTGAAGAGGTGTTCTATCTGCGCCCCGTTGGCAGCTACAGCGATCGCCAGGGCAAGAAGTATCAATACACCGAGGCGGAACGGGCCAAAGACCTCGAGCATTGCCGCCGCTCAGCCCAGCGGTATGCCGAAATGCTGGAGGCGGGTTTTGCCGAAGAGCACGCCCGCGGCATCTTGCCGTTCGACTACCGCCAGCACTTTGTGGTGAGCTTCACCCTTCGGGCGTTCCTGCATTTCATGGATCTACGCGCCAAGCTCGACGCCCAAGAAGAGATTCGCCAGATGTGCGATCTGATGTGGCCCCACATGGTGCAGTGGGCCCCTGAGATTGCCGCTTGGTATGAGAAGAGTCGCCTTCACAAGGCGCGATTGGCGCCCTAAGGATCAGATCCGCGCCAAGGTGACGCGCTCGGGTTGGTGCTGGTATTTGCCGGAGCGGTCTTTGTAGGTGGTGTCGCAGGGATCACCTTCAAAGAACAGCAGCTGGCAGATGCCTTCGTTGGCATAAATGCGGCAGTCAGCACCGGAGCTGTTGCTGAACTCCAAGGTGAGGTGGCCTTCCCAGCCGGCTTCAGCCGGGGTGGTGTTCACGATGATGCCGAGGCGGGCATAGGTGCTCTTGCCCAGGCAGATCACGGTGATGTTCTCGGGCACCTTCATCTTTTCGAGGGCAACACCGAGCCCATAGGAATGGGCCGGGAGGATGAAGTAGCTCCCGTCCTCATCGCTCTGCATGGGAGCGGGCTCAAGATTGGCCGGATTAAACCGCTTGGGGTTCATCACCGTGCCGGGCACGTGGCGGAAGATCAGAAATTCCTGGGGCGATAGGCGCAGGTCGTAGCCATAGGACGAGCAACCAAAACTGAGCACCGCGCCGCTGCGGTTCTCAGGATCGAGATGGCGCACCAAGGTGGGCTGGAATGGTTCCAGCAGCCCATGCTCAGCCTGTTCGTTGATCCAGCGATCGTTTTTCAGCATCGGTCGCGGCGCAGTTCGGTGACTTGATCGGCCATTGCCATCACAGGCTCCGGCACGGCAGGTCCGGTCAGGATCACATCCATTCGCCCCGGGCGGGTCTGCAGGGTGCTGATCACAGCATTGGCATCCAGTAAGCCGTAGTCCAACGCGAGCCCGAGTTCATCAAGAACCACAAGATCAGGCGCTTCTTCCAGGATTTGGCGCTGGGTCTCTTGCCACAGCTCTTGCACGGCTTGCTTGTCATCGGCGCTGTGCTCGGCGTGCAAGCAGCTCGTCACGGCAGGGCGCAGCCAAGTGAGGCGCCCACACATCTGCACGGGTTGGTGGGGACCTTGATCAACGCCGCCGCGCAGGAATTGGCAAATCAGCACGCGGCTGCCCAGGCCCGCTGAGCGCAGAGCTTCGCTGAACACGCTGGCAAAACTGCCGCGAAAGCTGGCGGTGTGCACCTGCAGCAGCCCTTCAGGCTCGCGAACCAGCAGCCGCAATGGTGCTGTGGACGGCCTGTGGTGTCGTTCAGCAACGCGGCTGAGCATGGGCCGTCCAAAGCGGGGGTGCTCCTGAATGTAGCGGCGAAAAATGGCGAATCAAGTGACTGGCACCACCAGTAGTGTGAATGTCTGTACTACTGCTGATCTCGTTTGGCTTCGACGGTGTTCATTGCTACAAGCACTGTCAAGCCGGCTCTTTACCTTCCTGGAACCGGTACGCGCTTCATGGTCAGCGTTTCGCCAGCGCCCAACCCCCAGCCCACCTTGCAAGAGGTGATGCGCTCGCTTGCTGGCAGTGCTGCTGAGTCGGTTGAACGCGGCAAGACAATCTTTTTCCCAGGCGATCCCGCCGAGCGCATGTATCTGCTGCGCCGCGGGGCTGTGCGCCTTTCCCGCGTGTATGAATCCGGTGAAGAGATCACCGTGGCCTTGCTGCGGGAGAACAGCATTTTTGGTGTGCTGTCCCTGCTAACCGGTCAGAAGTCCGATCGTTTTTATCACTCGGTTGCCTTCACGCGCGTTGAGATGCTCAGCGCTCCGGCCAGCTCCGTGCGCCGGGCCATTGAGCAGGACGCGCGGGTTGGTTTGTTGCTCTTGCAGGGCCTGTCCTCGCGAATCCTGCAGACCGAAACCATGATCGAAACGCTCACCCACCGCGACATGTCATCGCGCTTGGTGAGTTTTCTGCTGGTGCTCTGCCGCGACTTTGGGGTGCCTTCCAGTCAGGGCATCACCATCGACTTGAAGCTCTCGCACCAGGCGATCGCTGAAGCGATTGGCTCCACTCGGGTCACGATCACCCGTTTGCTGGGGGATTTGCGCTCCGCTGGTTTGCTGGAGATTGAGCGCAAGCGCATCACCGTGTTCGACCCCATTGCCTTGGCCAAACGGTTCAGCTGACCGTTGCTGGAAACGCTCGCCTCAGGTCTCAGCAATACTGACCCCACTGTTCTTCTGACGCTGTGAGCGGCTGGCTGCTGATCCTGGCCGTTCTGGTGCTCGGAGGAGTGCTGTCGACTCTTGGCGACCGCCTTGGCAGCCGCATTGGCAAAGCGCGGCTGAGCTTGTTTCAGATGAGGCCACGCCGCACGGCTGTGGTGATCACGGTGCTCACCGGCAGCCTGATTAGTGCCCTCACCCTCGGGTTGATGGTGGCCGTCAGTGAACGCCTGCGGGTGGGCCTTTTTCAGCTCGATGAGCTGGAAACGCGTTTGCGTTCTTCCCGCAAGTCGCTGCAGCTGAGCCTCAAGCAGCTCGATCAAAATCAAGCGGAACTGGCCCAGGCGCGCTCGGATCGGGCTGCGGCCGAGCAACAGCTGGCGCCTTTAAAAAAGCAGCGCCAAGAGCTAGAGGCTGAGCGCGACCGGCTGGGCCAAGACGTGGCGGCCCGCGATGAGGAGCTGCGCCAGTTGCAGCAACGCACCCTCCGCAGTCAGCAGGAATTGCGCCAGCTGGAGCGCAATGTTTTGGATTTGCGCAGCGGTGATGTGGTGCTCAGCACCGGGCAGCCGCTCACCATGGCCAAGGTGGCGATCCCCAAGCCTGAGTTGGCGCGCCAAGCCACTGAAGATGTCTTGCGTCAGGCCAATGTGCAGGCGTATCAGCGGGTTCTCCCTGGGCAAAAGCCTGAGCAGCAACTGCTGTTGATCCCCCGCAGTGAGGTGATCAAGGTGGAGAAGGCCTTGCGTAGTGGTGGCCCCTGGGTGATCAGCATTCACTCGGCCGGCAATGTGCTGCGTGGTGAGAAGCAGGTGCTGGCCTTTGCCGATGTGCGCCGCAGCCGGCAGGTGCTGGAAGCGGGTCAAGTGCTGGCCAGCCTCAGCTTGGACCCTGAGCAACGGGCTCAAAAACAGGTGTTTGCTCGGCTCAATCTGCTCTTGGCCGCGGCCCGCAATGAAAGCCAGCGCCGTGGTGCGCTGAACCCACGGCTGCAGGTGGATCAAGACGCCCTCAATGCTCTGGCCGCCCAATTGGTAGAGCGCCAAGGCAACCAGCCGGTGCGCTTGGAGGTGGTGGCTGCGCGCGATAGCGACAGCCTCGATCCCATTGCTGTAACCGTGCGCGCCAAGGGTTTGCCCCCTTCATGAGTGGCGGCTGGGCAGCGCTGGATCCAGGGCGCCAGAAATGCGGGCTGGTGCGCACCGATGCCAGTGGAGCAGAGCTGGTTGATCTACTGATCTGCTCCCCCAGGGAGGCCTGGGATTGGTTGCAGCACTGGCAACACCAAGCCCCCTTGCAAGCTGTGGTGCTCGGCGATGGCACCGCCAGCGGCCCATGGCAGCAGGCCTTGGCTGAACTGGAGCCGGCTGTGCCGGTGGTGTTGCAGCCAGAGGCGGGCAGCACCTTGGCGGCGCGTGAGCGCTACTGGCAGTTGTTGCCTGCCAGGGGTTGGCAGCGGCTGCTGCCCCGCGGGCTGCGGTTGCCGCCCAGACCGGTGGATGATTTGGCGGCCTTGGTGTTGCTCGAGGCCCACCTGGGGGCGCGCTTTAAAAGGCTGCCCGCACCGTGAAGCAGTAATCACCGCCGGCTTCCAGCGTGTAGTCGCTTTTGACCAAAAACCGCAGCAGGGCGTCTTGGATCAGCGCTCGCCCCAGGGATGGCTCCACCACCAGTTCGCCGCGGTCGAAGTGCCAGCGAAATTCCCAGCGAAAACCACCAGCGGCCACTTCCCCTTCCACCATCTGCTCGCTGAAGCTCTGCTGCAGAACCCGCAAGTGGGCTGTGGTGCTGGGCAGGCGGGCCATGGTCAGGCGGCGTCGGGCCGAAAGCTGTTGATCCGGTTGCCCGCGCGCTCAAAGCCTTGGCGTTGGATCAGGCCGATGCCGTGCTCCACCTCCTGCAGCACCTCATCGAGCAAGGGACGTTCCGCCGTGTGGAAGTTGCCCAGGACGTGCCCCACCGTGCGTTGCTTGCGCTCTTCGCTGCTGGTGCCGGGAGCGCCGATGCCAATCCTCAGACGGGCAAAGGCCTCACCGCCCAGGTGGGCGATGGTGCTGCGCAGGCCGTTGTGCCCTCCGGCTCCACCGCTGAGCCTCAGCCGCAGCCGGCCGAGGGGAAGGTCCATGTCATCAACGATCACCAGCAGTTGCTCAGGCGTCCAACCAAACCAATCGAGGCTGGCCCGGATCGCCCGGCCGCTGTCGTTCATATAGGTCTGTGGTTTGAGTAGCCGCAAGCGGCGCTCGCCTTGGCCGATATCAGCAAGATCGCCATGCAATTTGGCGTTGGCACGAAAGCTTCCGCCCGCTGCCGCGGCGAGTTTGTCGAGCGCCATGAAACCCACGTTGTGGCGCGTGCCGTCGTATTTGGATCCGGGATTACCCAGGCCGACCAGCAGCATCAGTGGCGTCATCGGCAGGCGTGGTGGCGTCCTGGCTGGAGGTGGCGTCAGTTTGACCTGCGGGGAGTTCGACCGAATCAACGGCCTTGCGGAACTCCTGCTCAAATTCCGAGGAAGCGGCCTGAAAGCCCTTCAAGGTTTTGCCAAGGCTGCGTCCCAATTCAGGCAGTTTTTTGGGGCCGAACACCAGCAAGCCGATGACGGCAATCACCGCCATCTCTGGAAGACCAACCCCAAAAATGTTCATTGGCTTTAGCCGAGGCCGTTCCAGTTCACGGTGATGCCATCCAGCAGCAGCGAACGGTTGTAGAGCTGCAGGATCACGAGCAGGAAGACCAGGAACAGGGCCATGAAGATGCCCATCACAGGGGTGGTTCCCCAGCCAGGCACGACCTTGCCGTACTCAGAGTTCAGAGGACGCAGCAGGTCTCCCAGGCGGGTGCGTTGGGCCATGGGGTGCAATCTCTCCTGCGAAGATTTGGGCCGTTACTCTAATGGCCCTGACCGCTGTGACGGCGGCCCCTGTTGGGAGTCTTGATGGAAAGCACCTCGCCAGCCCTTTCTGTGTCGATTGCGGTGCTAACAGCTCTGCTGGGTTTAACCGGTTTTGGCATCTACACCGCCTTTGGGCCGCCATCGCGCCAGCTGGATGATCCGTTTGATGATCACGACGACTGAGCCATCCCCCAGGGCCAGCGTTTGATTTGCCAAGGGCCTGAGGCTGCTGGCCACAGGCTGCGGCAGGGGCTGAGGTTTTGGGTTTGCCACTGCAACCCGTCATCGGTGGCGGGCTCAAAACCCAGCCACTGCTGATGCGGGTCTGGCCAGGCCAGCCATGACCTCGCCTCCGCTGGCCCCGCGGCCGCTGGATGGCGCCAAAGCGGTTGGCGGAAGCGGCGCGCTTGTGCGGCAACGGCAGCTCGATGCCAGCTGCCTGTGGTTGGCATCAGAGCCAAGCGCAAGCGGTGCCAGCCCTGATCGGCGCTGGGATCGGGCCAAGTGGGACCCCTTAATAACGACACCCCCAGTCCTTGCTCGTGTCCGCTCGCGCCTTGTGGCCCATCGAGCAGCACCGCCAGTCCGGCTTGCGTGGTGCCGCCCCACAGCCAGCTGATGGCGGTGGCTTCCCAGCGGGCCTGCTCCCTTGGGGTTCGGGGTCTGCTGCTGCGCTCTTGAACGCCACCGGGTGTGTCCGCACACCAAAAGCTCCCTGGATGGTTCAGCGCCCATTCACAGCGCAGCAGCTCATGCAGCTGGCGCCATTGCGCCGTGATGATCAGCTCAAGCCAGGGACTACCCGCTTGTAGGCGCACCGAGAGTTGCAGCGGGCTCTGACCGCAGTGGCCGCGCCAGCGCAGCTGCGTGCACAGAGGCCCCGACTCCAGCAGCTCCTGCTCGGCCTCCCAGCGCATCGGCAACGCATGGTCGCTGTAGTCACTGGCGATGTCCCAGGCATCCCAGAACTCACCGCGATCGCCGTAGCGCCGTAGGGCCATCGGTTCGGCCAGCAGGGGCTCTCCCCACCCATCGCCGCGGCGGTGCTGCAGTTGCTCCACCCCCTTGGGGCCGAGCTTGGCTTGCAGGTGACCGTTCGAGAGCCAAAGCGCGCCGTTGTCATCGCGATCGAGGCTCACCGCACCTTCGGCCTTGGCTGATATCTCGGCGGCTGAGCCCAGCACCAGGCGCTGGGCACCAACACCTTCAGAGCTGTGGATCTGCAGCCAGCAGCCACCGCTGCGGGCCGGTTGGATTGGTACAGCGCCGGTGTGGTCATACCAGCTCTGCCCGGCCGGCGGGCTGGGCAGGCGCACCACAGCCGATCCTGGAATCGTTGGCAGCAGGTTGGCCACCCACCACTGCGGTTGCTGTTGGGATTTCAAGGGGAGCAAGGCCGCTAGCGCCTGATCGCGCCGCTGGCGGCTGAGCCTGCGCGCTTGGCGCCATTGCGGCTCGGCCTGTTCAAACACCTCGGGCACTGAGGTGCCAGGAAGGATGTCGTGAAACTGCTGAAACAGCAGCGTGCGCCATTGCTCTTGGCCGCTGGGCTGCTGGCCGCTGAGGGCTTGCGCTAGATCGGCCTCCAGCAGCAACCGCTCCAGGGTGCGGTTGTGGCGCTTTTGGTCTGGGCGGCTGGTGGCGCACCCGCGATGCAGCTCCAAATACAGCTCGTCGCGCCACAGCGGCAGCTGCCCCTGGTGCGCTTCGAGTTCGTTCAGATAGCTGCGCACGGTTCCAAATTCAGTGGGTGCGCTGAGGGGCTGCTCTTGCCACAGCTGCAGCTGCTCCAGCATTTCTTGGCTGGGTCCGCCGCCGTGATCACCCACACCGGGAAGCCATAGGCCCTGGGGGATGCCTGTGGATTGCTGCCATTGCTGGCTGTAGGCCGCCATAGCCAATGGGTCCCCCCCAGTGCCAATCGGGGCGCTCATCAGCGCCAAGACCTCCTCTCCACTGCAGTGCCGCCAGCGAAAGAGGCGATGGGGGAAGGGGTTGGTGCTGTTCCAAAACAGCTTGTGGGTGCAAAACCAGTGCACGCCGCTGGCGCGGCAGATCGCCGGCACACCGCTGCTGAAGCCAAAGCTGTCCGGTAGCCAGGCCAGGGCGTGCTCCCAGCCCGGCAGCTGCTGCTGGCTGTAGGCCTGCCCCTCTTGGAATTGCCGCAGCAGCGACGCACTGGCCACCAAGGTGCAATCGCTCTCCACCCAAGGTCCATTGAGTGGCTCCCAGCGCCCCTGCTGCATGGCTTGGCTGATCTCGGCAAACAGCGCTGGGCGGTGCTGCTGGAGCCAGGCATACAGCGCAGGGGTGGAATGGCCGAACTGCAGCTCCGGGTGCCGCTGCATCAAGCCCAACACCGAGCGGAAGGTGCGTTCGGCGGCTTGCCAGGTGTCAGCCACGGGCCATAGCCAGGCCAGATCGAGATGGGCATGGCTCAGCAGCGTGAGCCCAGCCGGCCGCTGGCGCTGCTTCAGCCAGTGGCGCAGGTTGGCAACCGCGCCGCTGTCGTTGGGATCGCCTTGCAGCAGGGCTGCCAATTCCTCGTCTGCTGCGGGCAGGTCCTGCTGCAGCAACCGCAGCTGGCTGGCAAGCAGGAGGCCGTCTGGGTCGCTGGGCTCGCTGGGTTCCCGTTCCAGCTGCGCCAATAACAACGCGCCATCGTCATGGCGCGGGCTTTGCAGCAGCAGCTCCACCTCCAGCACCTCTCCAGGGCCGAACCACTCAGGAACTGGCCAGCGGCAGGCGGTGTCAAAGAGATCGCCTCGGTGAACGGTGTTTCCGTTGATGCGGCACTCAGCGGCTTCGGCCCACCAGCGCAAGGCCAGGCGGATGGTTTCGCCGCTTTGGCGCTGGCCCCAAGCCTGCGGCCAGTGCAGCGAATGGCTCAGATGCAGGCGTTGGCCGCCCCGCGGCCAGATCACCAATCCGCGGGCATCCCAGTCCGGGCGGTTGCGTTGGCCCCATGGGTGGTGCAGGGCTGGCGAGCCATCGGGGCGCTGCAGTTGCGGCAGCAGATCGTGCTGCTGGCGAGCGGAAAACGTTTCAATCCACCCCAGAAGCTGTCGATCTAGGCCCGCATTCATCCCGCGACGTCCAGGTGCCCCATAGGATGGTCGCGCCGCTACGGGTGCGGCGCCAACCCCCGACCCTCGGCTCGACCATGCTCGCTCTCAAGATTTCCGTTTATTCGGTCGTCTTCTTCTTCATTGGGATCTTCATGTTCGGCTTCCTGGCCAGCGACCCCAGCAGGACGCCTAGCAGAAAGGACCTCGAGGAGTGATTTGACCGGTTGGGCGTGGCAATATCCGCGCTCCTGATCTCCGCCAGGTTTGAGGCCACAATCCACTGCCCCAGTCCTGGCTGTCGTTGCCTCATTGCTCGCGGGCCCTGCTGGAGTTCTCCA